>JANXSS010000374.1 GCA_025356535.1 Herminiimonas sp. | reverse complement strand
TGTGGACATGTCCTATGAGTTGACTTGACGATCACTGGCAGTCGCAGTTCGCGATGGAATTTGCTGCCAACATTTCCACCTTGCAAGGAAATAATACGCGCAATTTTTTGATGTCGGTGCGCATATTGTGCGACAAAACTTTTTAAACTGCAGACATGCCACAGTGTTGCAGAACCATCCAGCAATGCACGCCGTTCATCGTTACCTGATGTAACCAACATTGTTGAAAAACACTAGTTGCTTCAGGCATCAATACGTTGTTTTTAAGACAGTGACTGCGTTTTACGGGCATATCTCCGGCTCGTTCAAAATCGCCTCACCAGTTAAGAGCAGTAAATGCACCGGTTTGTTCATATTACTGACGCGGTCGTCGGCAATAGCGTTGACCCCGCCTGAAAATTTTCTTGCGGCGCGCAACGGTCACTGTTGCGCCTGTGGCAGAATGCAGGCCCTTTCGTGCGCACGACGCCCGCCTCGTACACGACCCTGGCAGTCGCCAATTACCAACCTGCAAGTCTTCGCAAACCAATGACCGCTTCCTCCGCTGCCATGCCATCCGATAGTGAAAGCTTTTGCCGCGTCAAGAATTCGACGATTCACGGCCGCGGCGTATTCGCTCGTCGCAAGATCCGGGCCGGTACCCTCCTGATGGAATATCTTGGCAAGCACATCAGCTACGAGCAGGCATGCGACGACCTGGCCGCGCGCGAGGATGACTCGAACCACACCTTTCTGTTCAGCCTGGAGGACGGCAGCATCATCGATGGCGGGCGCGACGGCAACGACGCGCGCTGGTTCAACCACTGTTGCGAACCGAATTGCGAAGCGCGCGAAGTCGACGGCCGCATCTTCATCCATGCCCTGCGCGACATCGCCCGCGGCGAGGAGCTGAACTACGACTATGGCCTGGTGCTCGACGCGCGCTACACACCGGCCGTCAAGCGCGCCTATGAATGTCGCTGCGGCGCACCAGGTTGCCGCAAGACCATGCTGGCGCCGAAGAAACGCCGGCGCGCCTGAACGCACCGGGGCCAAAGACAACCGCCCCGCCTGCGCCCGCGATGGTTCATTTCCCGTCCGGCCGCATCACCGGCAATCGGCATCGCCTTGCCAGGGGTGCCGCGTTCAGCCGAACTTGCGCGCCGCATCCAGCGCCAGGCCGGCGCCGATGCTGCCGAACAGGTCGCCCTCGACACGACGTGCTGCCGGCAGGAGGGCGCCTATACGTTCGCGCAACACCGGCATGCCGCTGGCGCCGCCGGTGATGAAGACGGTGTCGACGGCTGCGCGGTCGATGCCGGCATCCTGCAGCAGGCCGGTCACGGTATCCTCGATGCGGCCGACGAGATGGTCGACTGCCTGGTTGAAGCCGGCCTGGCTCAACTGCAACGTTGGCGCACCGGCCAGGCGTTCCAGCGGCAGCGCGACCTGCTGCGCATCCGACAGCGCGATCTTGCCTTCCTCGATGCGGATTGCCAGCCAGTGGCCGGCGCGCTGGCGCACCAGGTCGAGCAGGCGTTCGAGCTCCTCGCGCCGGGCGGCGTCCTGCAGCACGCCCTGCAACTGCGTCCAGGTCCTTTGCGTGTAGGCCAGGTTGATGGTGTGCCAGGTTGCAAGGTTAAAGAAATAACTCGACGGCACCTCGCTGCCGTTCTTCAGGTGCGACCCCATGCCCAGTAGCGGCATGGCGGCCGACAGGCTCAGGTACTTGTCGAAATCGGTGCCGCCGATGTGCACGCCGGACGCCGCCAGGATATCGTCGCGCCGCTCCACCGCAGCAGCCCGCGCAGGCGAGAGCCGCACCAGCGAAAAGTCGGAGGTGCCGCCGCCGATGTCGGCCACCAGCACCAGTTCTTCGGCGCCGATGGTCGACTCGTAGTCGAAGGCTGCCGCAATCGGCTCGTACTGGAAGTCGATATGCCGGAAACCGACCGAATGGGCGATCTCGGCCAGGGTGTCTTCTGCCAACCGGTCGGCGGCCGCATCGCCGTCGATGAAATGCACCGGCCGGCCGATGACGGCACTGTCGAAGCTGCGTCCGGCCGCCTGCTCCGCGCGGCGCTTCAATTCGGCATGAAACTGCGCCAGCAGGCTGCGAAACGGCAGGGCATGGCCCATGACCTCGGTCTGGCCATCGATCAGGGCGGTGCCGAGCAGGCTCTTGAGGGAACGCATCAGGCGGCCCTCGTTGCCCGCCAGGTAATTCGCCAGCGCGGCGCGGCCGAAATAGGCGGTGTTTTCATCGGCATTGAAAAACACTGCCGATGGCAAGGTCGGCTTGCCGTCTTCCAGCGCCAGCAGGGGGGCGCAGCCCGGCCGGCTCCAGCCGACGGTGGAGTTGGAGGTGCCGAAATCGACACCGCATGCATTTGCCATCAAAAGGTCCTCGAATTGCTTGCTAGGGGTTTGGTGCGGGAACGGCCGCCATGATATGTCACTGCAGTCACGACAGTCACTGCAGGCATGCTGCGCATGCGCATTTTGAAGGCTGTTTGCTTATGGTAGTCTGCGCACAGCCGGCGTCTGGCGCGTTGATGGCGTGTCGATCGTATCCCACTCTTGCCTTGCATTTTCATATCCAGGAGCTGTTGTGTCTGCCAGCGACCATGATCCCCTGACTGTCAGCGCCCTGCTCATTGCTGTCAGCGACAATACCAACGACCTGATCTTCGTGAAGGATCGGGATGGCGCGCTGCTGTATGCAAATCCGGCCGCGCTGAAGGCGCTTGGCAAGACTTGCGAACAGGCGCTGCACCGCACCAGCAGCGAACTGCTTGCCGACGCCGAAGAAGCCGTACGCGTCGATGATGACGACCGCCTGGTCATGACTGAAGGCAAATCACGCTGCATCGAACAGACCGTGCGCATGCATCACGGCGTGCACACCTATTCGACCACCAAGTCGCCCTGGTTCGATGCCGACGGACAGTTGATGGGCGTGGTTGGCATCAGCACCGACATCACCGCGCGCAAGGCCGCCGAGGATTCGCTGCGCCAGCGCGAACTGCAGCTCGAAGCCACGATCGCCGAGCGCACCGCCGCCCTGCGCGAGCTGACCAACCACATCGAAAACATCCGCGAGGAAGAAAAGCGGGCCATCGCACGCGAACTGCACGACGACATGGGCGCCACGCTGACTTCGCTGTCGATGCATCTGCAAGGCGCCTACGGACTGTTTCCGGAAGATGAAAAGTGGCGCCATCGCAAGGCGAAGATACAGTCGCTGCTCACCGAAGTCGTTGCCAGCACGCGACGCATGCAGACCCGGCTGCGCCCCACCATGCTCGACCTGTTTGGCCTGAAGACGGCCATTGGCGACCTGATCGTGGAGTTCGGCGAACAGTCCGGCCTGGTTTGCCGGCTCAGCCTGCCGGACGAAGACCTGCCCGCCGATCCGAAGCTCGATATCGCCCTGTACCGGATGCTGCAGGAAATCCTCAACAATGTCGCCAAACACGCCGGTGCGACCCGCGTCGACATCATTCTCGACATCGATGAGGAGCAGCTGGCGCTGACGGTGCGCGACGACGGCGTCGGCATCGACGAGCACCGCGTGCGCAACACCACCACCTACGGTCTGCGCGGCCTGCGCGAGCGCGCCGCCTTCCTGGGCGGTCACATCAATATCCGCAGCACCGGCGGCGGCACCGCGGTGGCAATCCGGATTCCGCTGAGCGCACCGGCGCCCTGACGATCCGGGTCCGATCCCGCAGCCCGGCCGACCGGACCGCCTATGCGCGCCAGGCACCGTACCCCCGGCGCCGGATCGTGAGAACATTTGCCCCTGCCTATCTTTTCTTAAACAAAATTTTTTACCTGAAAGCTGCATGAGCGATCTCGTCGTCGTCCGCAAGGAGGGCCTGTATTGCGTGCCGGGCCAGTTCTACATCGATCCCTGGCGGCCGGTCGAGCGCGCCGTCATCACCCACGCCCACGCCGACCATGCGCGCACCGGCCATGGCCACTACCTGGCGGCTGCGCCCGGCGCCGGCATCCTGCGCGCCCGGCTCGGGGCGATCACGCTCGACCCGATTGAATATGGCGAGACCGTGGTGCACAACGGCGTGCGCATTTCGCTGCATCCGGCCGGTCATGTGCTGGGCTCGGCGCAGGTGCGGCTGGACCATCGCGGCGAGGTCTGGGTGGCCTCCGGCGACTACAAGGTCGAGGCCGACGGCACCTGCGCACCCTTCGAGCCGGTGCGCTGCGAAACCTTCATCACCGAATCGACCTTCGGCATGCCGATCTACCGCTGGCAGCCGCAGGCGGCGGTCTATGCCGAGATCAACGACTGGTGGCGCGCCAATGCGGCGCAGGGGCGCGCCAGCGTGCTGTACTGCTACTCCTTCGGCAAGGCGCAGCGCATCCTGCACGGCATCGATGCGTCGATCGGCCCGATCATCTGCCACGGCGCCGCCGAGCCGTTGAACCGGGTCTACCGCGATGCCGGCGTCGTCCTGCCGCCGACGCTGCTGGCAACCGACGTGAGCGAAAAGGCGCTTTTCAAGACCGCGCTGGTGATTGCCCCGCCCTCGGCCGGCGGCTCGCCCTGGATCAAGCGCTTCGGCGACTACAGCGACGCCTTTGCCAGCGGCTGGATGCAGGTGCGCGGCGCCCGCCGTCGGCGCAGCGTCGACCGCGGCTTCGTGCTGTCGGACCATGCCGACTGGCCGGGCCTGATGCAGGCCATCGGCGCCTCGGGCGCCTCGCGGGTGATCGTCACGCACGGCCAGATCCCGACCATGGTGCGCTGGCTGCAGCAGAACGGCCTCGACGCCGGCGCCTTCGAGACCGAGTACGGCGCCGAGGAAGAACGCGAGGAAGCGCCGGCGCCAGCCGCCATTGCCGGCATCAGCGATGGCATGCCGGCTTTTGCAGCGGTCCAAGCCGCGCCCGGGTGCGATGGCACCACCGCCACCGCCGCACCGGCACCATCCGGGGCAATCCTGCCGCTTGGCCCGACCGGCCAGCCCGATGCGTGAATTCGCCCGCCTGTATGCCGAACTCGACGGCACCACCTCGACCAACCGCAAGCTCGACGCGCTGCAGCATTACTTCCGCAATGCGCCGCCGGCGGACGCCGCCTGGGCGCTGTATTTCCTCGCCGGCGGCAAGCCGCGCCAGGCGGTGCCGACCAGGCTGCTGCGCGAGAGTGCGATCGCCGCGGCCGGCATCGACGACTGGCTCTTCGACGAGTGCTATCACGCCGTCGGCGACCTGGCGGAAACCATCGCGCTGATCCTGCCGCCGCCAAAGAGTAGCGGCGACGTCGGCCTGGCGCTGTGGATGACCGAGCGCATCGCACCGCTGCGCGGCGCCGATCCGCAGGCGGTGCATGCGGCGCTGGCCGGCTTCTGGAACGAGCTCGACGCACGCGAGCGTTTTCTGCTGGTCAAGTTGATCGGCGGCGGCTTCCGGGTCGGGGTCTCGAAGCTGCTCGTCACGCGCGCGCTCGGCACCGTGGCCGATGTCGACAGCAAGCTGATCGCGCAACGCCTGATGGGCTGGACCGATGGCGCGGTGCGGCCGACCGCCACGCATTTTGCGCAGATCATCGGCGCCCAGTCGGAGGATGAACATGCGCAGCGCGGCGGCCAGCCGTATCCGTTTTTCCTGGCGCATCCGCTGCAGGCAGAACCGGCCACGCTGGGCGCCATCGGCGCCTGGCAGGCGGAATGGAAATACGACGGCATCCGCGCGCAACTGGTGCGGCGCGACCACAAGAGCTGGCTCTGGTCGCGCGGCGAAGACCTGATCACCGACCGCTTTCCCGAGATCAGCACGATACCGCTGCCGGAAGGCACGGTCGTCGACGGCGAAATCCTGGTCTGGCGCGCCGATGCGCCGGCGTCCTTTGCCGACCTGCAAAAGCGCATCGGCCGCAAGAGCGTCTCGGCAAAGCTGCAGGCAGAACTGCCGGCGGTGCTGGTGGCATACGACCTGCTGGAACACGAAGGACGCGACCTGCGCGCCATGCCGCAGGCAGAGCGGCGCCTGCTGCTGGAGGCGGTCGTGGCGCAAGTGGCCTGCGAGCGCCTGAAGCTCTCGCCACTGGTGGTGGCCGCCGACTGGACGCAGCTGGCGACGATGCGCGAGTCGGCCCGCCAGCGCGGCGTCGAAGGCATGATGTTGAAGGCCGTCGGCGCGCAGTATGGCGTCGGGCGCACCAAGGATGTCGGCACCTGGTGGAAGTGGAAGATCGATCCGTACACGGTCGACGCCGTGCTGATCTATGCGCAGGCCGGCCACGGCCGGCGTGCCTCACTCTATACCGATTACACCTTCGCGGTATGGGATACCGACGCCGAGGGTGCCAGGCGCCTGGTGCCCTTCACCAAGGCGTACTCGGGATTGACCGACATCGAGATCGGCCAGATCGATGCGCGCATCCGCAAGACCACCATCGAGAAATTCGGCCCGGTGCGCAGCGTCAAGCCGAGCATGGTGTTCGAGATCGGCTTCGAAGGCATTGCCCTGTCGAGCCGCCACAAGGCCGGCGTGGCGGTGCGCTTTCCGAGGATGCTGCGCATTCGCGACGACAAGCCGATCGAGGAAGCCGATACCCTCGATACCCTGAAGGGCATGCTGGCGTGACGCGACGCTCGCTGCAGGCGCAATTGCGCAAGCCGCCGGAGCCGGTCGTGGAAACCGAGCCGGCTATCCTGTGGCATGGCGGCGCACCCGACCCGCAGACCGGTGAAATCCATCCTCCGGCAACCACCACCGCAGCCTGGTTCGCGGTGCGCGACTGGAAAATTTTTCCGTTTCAAAAAGCCGTTTGGAAAGCGGCCCTGCGCGGCGAATCGGGCCTGCTGCATGCCACCACCGGCTCCGGCAAGACCTACGCCGTCTGGTTCGCCGCCCTGCAGCGCGCGCAACGCCTGGAAGCGAAACGCAAACGCAAAATCGCCGGCATCAAGGTGCTGTGGATCACGCCCATGCGCGCGCTGGCCGCCGACACCGTGCGCGCCCTGCAGGCGCCGGCCGCAGACCTGATGCCCGGCTGGACGATCGGCGCACGCACCGGCGACACCGGCGCGGCCGAGCGGGCCCGCCAGGGCCGCCTGTTGCCCTCGGCGCTGGTGACCACGCCGGAGAGCCTGTCGCTAATGCTGTCGAAGGCCGACTGCGCGCAGCAATGCCAGGCGCTCGACATGGTGATCGTCGACGAGTGGCATGAACTCTTGGGCAGCAAACGCGGCGTGCAGGTGCAGCTGGCGCTGGCCCGGCTGCGCCGGTGGCGACCCGGCCTGGTGGTCTGGGGCCTGTCGGCCACGCTCGGCAATCTGAGGCAGGCGCAGGATGCGCTGCTCGGCACGGATGCCGGCACGCTGGTCGAAGGCGACGTCAAGAAGGCGCTCCTGGTCGACACCCTGATACCGGTGAACCCGTCGCGCTTTCCGTGGGGCGGACACCTGGGCATACAGATGCTGCAGCCGGTGATCGAGGAGATCGCGCAGCATGCCACCACGCTGGTCTTCACCAACACCCGTTCGCAGGCGGAGATCTGGTACCAGAACCTGCTGGCGGCGCGCCCGGACTGGGCCGGCATCATCGCGCTGCATCACGGCTCGCTCGACAAGGCGGTGCGCGAATGGGTCGAACTGGGACTGAAGTCGGGCCAACTCAAGGCAGTGGTGTGCACGTCGAGCCTCGACCTGGGCGTGGACTTCCTGCCGGTCGAACGCGTCTTGCAGATCGGCAGCGCAAAAGGTGTGGCGCGCCTGTTGCAACGCGCCGGGCGCAGCGGCCACGCGCCGGGACGGGTCTCGCGCGTGACCCTGGTGCCGACCAACACGATGGAGCTATTGGAAGCGGCCGGCGCCCGCGCGGCAGTGGCAAAGCGCGATGTCGAGTCGCGCCTGATACCGAACAAGCCGCTCGACGTGCTGGTGCAGCACCTGGTGACGATTGCGCTGGGCGGCGGCTTCACCGCCGACGCGCTGTTTGCCGAAGTGCGCAGCGCCTGGTCGTACCGCGAACTCACCGCCGGAGAATGGCAGTGGGCGCTCGACTTCGTGGCCCGCGGCGGTCAGAGCCTGACCGTCTATCCGGAATACCGGCGCGTGCTGATGGATGAAGATGGCGTCTACCGGGTGCCGGACGCGGCGCTCGGCCGGCGCCACCGCATGAGCATCGGCACCATCGTCTCGGATGCGAGCATGCAGGTGAAATATCTGTCCGGCAGCACCGTCGGCACGGTCGAGGAATCGTTCATCTCGCGCATGCAAAAGGGCGACCATTTCCTCTTCGGCGGGCGCATCCTCGAATTCATCCGCGTCCATGACATGACGGCCTACGTGAAACGCGCCACCGGCAGCAAGGGCGCCGTGCCGCGCTGGCAGGGCGGCAAGATGCCGATGTCGTCCGAACTGGCCCATGCGGTGCTGGACCGCCTCGAAGAAGCCGTCGAGGGCCGCTTCATCGGCGCCGAGATGGAAGCGGCGCGGCCCTTGCTGGAAGTGCAGAAACGCTGGTCCGGCCTGCCCACCGCCAAGGTGCTGGTGCTGGAAACGTTCGACAGCCGCGAAGGCCGGCACCTGTTCGTCTATCCCTTTGCCGGACGCGCAGTGCACATGGGGCTGGCCTCGCTTCTGGCCTATCGCGTAGCGCAACGGCAGCCGGCGACGTTTTCGATTGCGATCAACGACTATGGCTTCGAGCTGCTGACCAATGCCGAAGTCGACTGGAAAGCGCTGCTTGCGCAACCGGCCATCGACGGCACCGACCTGTTCGGCACCGACGCTCTGCTGGAAGACGTGCTGGCAAGCCTGAATGCGGCGGAACTGTCGCAGCGGCGTTTTCGGGAGATCGCCCGCATCGCCGGCCTGATCTTCCAGGGTTATCCGGGCCAGCCGAAAAGCACCCGGCAGCTGCAGGCTTCGTCGAGCCTGTTCTTCGAAGTCTTCAGGAAGCACGATGCGGCCAACCTGCTGCTCACGCAGGCCCAGCGCGAAGTGCTGGAGCAGGAGCTCGAACTGGGCCGGCTGCGCGCCACCCTGGTCGAACTGCAGGGCCGCAGGCGCGAATTTCATGCAACCACACGGGCCACGCCGTTCGGCTTTCCGCTGATGGTGGAGCGCTTTCGTGAAAAGCTCACCAGCGAAAAACTCTCCGACCGGGTCGCCCGCATGGTGCGCGAACTCGAGCAGGCGGCGCGGCCCTGAGGCGCCAACACGCGCAGCGCGTGCGCGCTACAATTGCGCCGCGCCAGACTTCACTGGCATTTTCCGATTGCCGCAGAACCGATGCAGATCACGATTGCCGACGAAGCGCTGCTGCTGCTGCCGCAGCGTGCGCTCTACTGGCCCGGCCAGCGCCTGCTGGTGATTGCCGACATCCACTTCGGCAAGGCGGCGTCGTTTCGCGCACTCGGCGTGCCGGTGCCGGCCGGCACCACGACGCAGAACCTGGCCGCGCTCGACGCGCTGCTGGCGGCGCATCGAATCGAGCACCTTCTGTTTCTGGGCGACTTCCTGCATGCGAAGGCGGCGCATGCGACTGCAACGCTGGCGACGATCCGCAGCTGGCGCGCGCGCCATGCACACCTGCAGCTGACGCTGGTGCGCGGCAATCACGACGACCGCGCCGGCGACCCGCCCGCCGACCTGCGGATCGCCGTGGTCGACGAGCCGCATGCGATCGGCCCGTTCGCCTTCTGCCATCATCCGCAGGACAGCCCGCACGGCCATGTGATCGCCGGCCACGTGCATCCGGTGCACCGCCTGTCGGCCGGTGGCGATTCGCTGCGCCTGCCATGCTTCGTGGTGGGCGCGCGCAGATCGATTTTGCCGTCCTTCGGCGCCTTTACCGGCGGCCATGCGGTCACCGGCGCAATCGGAGAACGCCTGTATGTGGTGGCTGACGATGCCGTGTTTGCGGTGCCGCCGGTGGTTGCCGGCAGGCGGCTACGACCCGCCGGTTGACTCAACCCGGATTTGCCGGGGTATCGCAGCAGGTGCCTGCCAGATCGGGCACCACTGATACCGCTCTTTGGAGTCGCCAATACCGGCAGCATGTATTGAACACTGCTGCTCGCGCATTTTTAATCCAAACGGTTCAAGAGCCGCACGTGCCTTGACCACTTCTTCCAGGTTAGCTGCTTCAGCAGTGCGCCTTGCCTTTTCCGCAGACAGGATGAGCTGACATGCAATCGCTTTCCCGGCAACGGGGTCTTTGGCAAAAGATGCTTTGAGCTTGAATTTTTCAGTGGCCCAAATTAAAAAATCGCAACCGGATGCACTGCGCGTCAGCCGCAGATCATCCAGGATGTTCTGGATTTTTTGCGTGCGTCCGGCGGCCTCGTCATGATGGCCTTGCAACAGCACGAAAGCCGGCCCGGCCCTCTTGGTCAACATGCTTTTGATATGCCCGTTGAAGCCCGGCCCTTTTGGAAAGTTGCCTTCGATCTGAGCGAAGGCGACCGTTGGCGGGAAAGCCACCGTCAACCATGACAGCGGATCACCGGCCGCGATCAGCACCGTCGTATGCGCAGGATCACTCAGCAATGGCACGTCGACATGAAATGCCTGGGTATCCCATCCCTCGTGACCCCATGTCTTGTAGCCACCGGCCAATACGACCAGCGTGGCAGCCGCAATGGCCCATTTGGCGGCACGCTTAGCGTGTGTGTAGGGCAGCAATCGGTTAAACAGGATAAACACGAACAGTGGCGTCAGGACCTCGATCGCAACGAGATACCGGTAAATGCTGAACAGTGCCACCCACACTACAAAACCGATACAGACGACAGTAACGACATAGCGCTGGACTGGCTCCGGCCCGGTCGCTTGCACCACTGCGGCACGGGCGATGACGCCGAACCGCCGGAAAACCCCCACGGCCGCGCACGCAATGAGAAGCAGGTAGACAATCGCCCAGATAATCTGGTGAACAGCAAGCTGTCCCACCAATTTCGCATCTGCTGAAATCAGGAAAGGCCACAGGAGATACTGCCAAACACTTTTGGGAAGCCACCCAGTGTCTGCAACGCCGATGGATAAGGCGAGAGGATTCGGAAACCAGGAGCCGAATTGCGGAAAAAGCGGGTTGCCGTACGTTTGACACATCGTGTAAAACCAGTAGCCGCCCGTAAGCGCGATGCCCGCCAGGACTGCAATGCCAAAGCCTGCGGCAATTTTCAGCCGGGTGCTGAATGGCACGGCGATCGTCAGGAGAGCCGCGCACAAGGCAACCGCATAAATTGCATTGGTCAGCTTCAAGCCGGTTCCCATTCCCATCAAAAGACCTGCCGCTGAAAGCATCGGCAGGCTCCTCCAATAGTTGGCAATCAGCTTCGGTATAACGCGCAAAATGATCAATAGGGCGGAGAGGTAAAAAAGTGACGTTACGTTGTCACCCATCGTGCTGCCGATTTCAGAAAGAAAATTTACGGTAAGGCAGCCTGCCATTGCAAGCAAAACGGGTATGCGGTAAATGTCCGCCAGCGCCAGCGACGGTAACGCCGTACGACATATGCCTAATATCAGGATAAAGTTCAGGCCCTGAATCCAGCCCAGCAGAAAGGCGACGAGACGCGGTGGCAGATTGGAAATGCCGGCGTAATAGGGCAAATCAAGCAAGGGATTAAAAAAGTTCTGAAACCCACCGGGCGCAAAGTCGATCGTGAGCTTATTGTTAAAAAAAGCAAATGCGTTGTACAGGTGATAGTTGCGCAGATCCCAGTTACTGTCTGGACCAAGCAGAACTGAAAGCAAGCCGAATGCGACCGGAACGAACAGGGCAGTATTAAGGCAAGTACGCGACGTACGAAATCTTGTCATGAACGTGTTTCAGGAGGCGATTCGTTGTAAAAATTTAAGTCGATTCGATCGAGCCATAAGACTGTGAGCATGGCACGAGTGCTTTCACTTATTGCGTGAATCGTTTTTAAGCGCAGCGTTGAAAACCCAAAATTTTGATGAAGAATAATTAAAAAGAAGCGCGACGCCTGAGCCGAGCGCCACGCCGATCAATGGCCTCTCCAGGGTGTCGGGCAGGTAGCGCAGGGTAGCGGCGTAAACGGCCAGATTTACCAGCCCGCCAAGCAGCATGGCTGTGGCATAGCGACACCATTCCGCAAGGATCGACTGGTGTTTAAGCGTGACAAACGTAACACGCCGGTTGATTTGCCAGGTCACGAACACTGCACAAAAAAAAGACAGAAACCGGCCCGCATACGCTCCGGCTCCAAGCATCAGCGCCAGATAGAGAACGCTGGTGTCGACGAAAAATCCAGCGCTGCCGGCAATCGCGAAATTTCTTAACTCCCGGCGTGACATTACACGGCACTTTTGCTTTGCATGGGTGCAGAAGTCGCGAGATATGCCAGGCGCTTAGCTTCTGTACGACCACGCGTGACGGTATCGAGGACGATGCCGCACATTAAAAAACCGCATCCCAATAATACCAATGCGCTGCACAGCAAGGCAGTCGGCAAGCGCGGCACCAATCCGGTTACAAGGTACGTGTTAAACAAGGGCACCGCCAAAAGGATCGAGACAAGCATGCAGGATGCAAACCCGATTGAAAAAGCGGCGAGTGGCTTTTCGGCGATGAAAAGCGCGAATATCATTCGCAGGATGCGGATGCCGTCACGGTAGGTATCGAGTTTGCTCAGCGAGCCGGCGGGTCTGGCCCGGTAGGCACTCGCGATCTCCAGTACCGGCATGCGCAGTTGCAGTGCATGTACCGTCAATTCGGTTTCGATTTCGAAACCGGCTGCATGGGCAGGAAACGATTTCGCAAAACGCCTTGAAAAGACGCGATATCCCGAAAGAATATCCTTGAACGCATGGCCAAAAATCGTGGCGACGAATTTTGTCAAAAGCAGGTTTCCAGACCGATGACCGCGGCGGTAGACACCATCGTCCAGTGTCTCTCGCATGCCGACAACCATGTCAAGGCCGTTCATGAGCAGGGCTGAAACCAGATGTGGCGCTTGGGCCGCATCATACGTATCGTCGCCGTCGACCAGAACATACATATCGGCTTCAATATCGGCGAACATGCGCCGAACGACGTTTCCTTTACCCTGATAACGGACCTCGCGCACGACTGCGCCGGCCGCTAATGCCACTGTCAACGTACCGTCACTCGAGTTGTTATCGAAGACGTATATGCGAGCGCCCGGTAACGCCTCGGAAAAATCCCGGATGACTTTGGCGATGGTGCTGGCTTCGTTGTAGCACGGGATCAGTACAGCAACATTGTGGTATCCGGTTTCAACCATGGGATGGATTGGCGCCTGTAAAGAGAAAGTTTTTATCCAAAAATCTTTGCACGTGGTCCACGACATGTTCGTTGAACACCCACAAGTTATTGATCATACCTTTACGTATGCGCACAGGATGGACGGGCATTTTTTATGCATGCTTGCAGCGTTTTACAGGTCGCCATGAAACGACATGATTATCGGGCAGCGTTGGCGCTATCACGTCGCGCCCTGCCGGTCGGCAGCGCCCGGTACTATTGGGCTGGTGCCGCGTGGCTCACTTGTGCGGAATCGGATTGTTGCGCGGTATGGCAACAGCCGTGACGCTGTTTTGCGGACTGCCTTCGATGAGCCGGTCCGAATAGGTCATGTAGACCAGCGCATTGCGCACCGGATCGACCACCCGCACCACGTGCAGTCGCTTGAATACCAGCGACAGCCGCTCGGTGAAGACATCTTCCTGCGCCGGCAGTTTTTCGGTGAAGCTCACGCTGTCGCCGACCTGGCGGCAGGCAATCGACGCCTCGCTCTTGTCTTCGGCCAGCCCGACCGAACCCTTGATGCCGCCGATACGCGCGCGCGAGACATAGCAGGTCACGCCCTTTACCTTCGGATCGTCAAAGCCTTCGACGACGATGCGGTCGTTCTTGCCGAGGAAACGGAAGACGGTGCTGACTTCGCCGATCTGCTGGGCGGCGGCGGGCGTGCAAACAGCGACGCCGCCGGCAATCAGCAGGGCGTGCAGGAAGATGATGGCGCGACCGCTGGCACGGTCGTCGACGCTGCGATTCGGGATGCGCGTTTTGATTTGGTTGACGATGCGATTCAAGCGCTTCTCCTGGTGCATGGGGCGGGCTCTTATTCTAGAGCCGAAGCCGGCTTCTTGACTGCCTTTCGCACCGGCGGCACAGGCGCTTCGGCAGGCAGCGCTGAAAACACCTGGCCGTGCATCGCCGACAGGATCGCATCGATTGCCGGATGCTTTATCTTGCGCTCGTTGGAGATTGCATAGAACTGTTCGCGCACCCGCGAAATCGCGCCGACCGGATCGGCGCCGCACTGCTCGCGCACGTCGGCGGCCAGTACCGACGGCGCCGGGAACAGGCCCAGGCCGTTGCCGCCGAAGGTATTGAGCAGCGCATTGTCGTCGAACTCGCCAACCACGTCCGGGCGCACGTCATGCGTCTCGAACCACTGGTCGATGCGACCGCGGATGGCATTGTTTCGCGTCGGCAGCAGCAGCGGCGCGCCATTGAGGCTTTGCGGAAAACCGGTGCGGTATTTTTTCGCCAGCGCCGGCACGCCAAACAGCGTCAGTTCGCTCTCGCCCAGCAGGTGGCTGAAGACCTTTAGGTTGGTACCCGGCGGCACCGGCCGGTCGGTCAGCACCACGTCGAGCTTGTGCACCGACAGCGCGCCCAAGAGCGACTCGAAGCGGTCTTCGAAACACACCAGCCGGACCTGCTGCGGCAGCTTCAGTGCCGCGTCCAGCAGGCGCGAGGCGATCAGCTTGGGCAGCGAATCCGAAATGCCGACCGTCAGGCGCATGGTCTGCGCCGCATCGACGCTGGTCAGGGCTTCCTGCATCTGTTCGGCCAGTGCAAAGATCTGTTCGGCATACCCGAGCGCAACGCGTCCGGCCTCGGTCAGCACCAGGCGCCTGCCCTGCGGCGCCAGCAAGGCGCGACCGACCGACTGATCCAGCAGCGACAGCTGCGCGCTGATGGTCTGCACCGCCACGCCCTGGCGCTCGGCGGCGCGGGTGACGCTGCCCTCCTTGGCGACGATCCAGAAGTAGTACAGGTGACGCAGGTTCAGGCCGGTGGTCTTCATTTCGTGTGGTTGGTCCAGGTAAGGGGTGGGCAATTCTTCTGTTTTTACGAAGTAACGTTCTTATTATCTTCGCTTTTTCAAAAACCGCAAAGCGCTTATCCTGCGCCTTGTCGCATTGCATTGCCTAGGCAGGCATGCCGACCCCATGGCAACAAACTTTTACCTGGAGCCACAAATGATCGACCGAACCGACTACCTGCGCAACAATGCGCAGTCCGTAACCACCGTCATCGATGGCGCCGCGCATCGGGTGCTGCGCAATACCTATATGCTGCTCTCGCTGTGCCTGGGCTTCTCGGCGATGGTGGCAGCCGCTGCGGTCTCGTTCGGTCTGCCGAACCCCGGCATCATCATCACGCTGGTGGGATTCTACGGCTTGCTGTGGGCGATCCACCGCAACCGCGACAGCGGCACCGGCGTGGCGCTGCTGTTTGCGCTGACCGGCTTCATGGGCTACACCGTCGGCCCGCTGATCGGCCACACCCTGAACATGCCCAATGGCGCGCAAACGGTGATGCTGGCGCTGGGCGGCACGGCAGCGACCTTTGCCGCACTGTCGGCTTATGCACTGGTAAGCAAGCGCGACATGAGCTTCATGGGCGGCTTTTTGATGGTCGGCATGATCGTGGCGATCCTGGCCAGCCTGGCCGGAATGTTTCTGCAGATACCGGCGCTGTCGCTGGCGATCTCGGCCGTGATCGTGCTGCTGATGTCTGGCATGATCCTGTTTGAGACCAGCAATATCGTCAATGGCGGCGAAACCAACTACGTGATGGTGACACTGAGCCTGTTTACATCGATCTTCAACCTCTTCACCAGCCTGCTGCACTTGCTCGGCTTCGCCAACAAGGAATGAACGCAGCCGCATGACCGCCCGGTGCAGCCAGTTGCGGCTGCACCGGGCGGTCGTTTGCGTCACTGCACGCATCGCCACAGGCACTATCCGCTGAAAGACTCCCATGATTGAACTCCTGCTCGACCCGCAGATCTGGCTTGCCTTTGCCACCCTGACCGCATTGGAACTGGTGCTGGGCATCGACAACATCATTTTCATTTCGATCCTGGTCGACAAGTTGCCACCGCAGCAGCGCGAATCGGTGCGCCGGCTCGGCCTGTTTCTGGCCATGTTCATGCGCGTCGGCCTGCTGCTGGGCCTGTCATGGATCGTCGGCCTGACGGCGCCGCTGTTTTCGGTTGCCGGCATCGCCTTTACCGGGCGCATGCTGATCCTGGCCGGTGGCGGTGCGTTCTTGGTCTGGAAAAGTTCGGGTGAGATCCGCAGCCTGTTTGCCGGCGCCGATGACCCCGTGCCGGGGGTGGGCAAACAAGCCTTCGGCCTGGCCGGTGCGATCGTGCAGATCATGGTGATCGACATGGTGTTTTCGCTCGATTCGATCATCACGGCCGTCGGCATGGTCGACCAGGTGCCGGTCATGATTGCCGCGGTGGTGGTTTCGGTCGCGCTGATGATGGCCTTTGCCGGCGCTATCGGGCGCTTCGTCGCGGCCCATCCGACCATCAAGATGCTGGCGCTGGCGTTTCTGGTCGTCGTCGGTGGCGTGCTGATGGCTGAAGGCGTCGGCTATGCGATACCGAAGGGTTACGTGTATAGCGCAATGGCCTTCGCGCTGGCAGTCGAACTGCTCAACCTGCGGCTGCGGCGCCTGATGCAGGCCGGTGCGCGCCGGCAGGCGCCGGCCGCCGGCGCTGCGCAGCGCAGCCGACTGGCCAGGCCTGCGCGGTAAAGTAGTATCAAACGCAACTTATTTCCGGCCTTAGGGTCAAAAAAGTTCCTTTGCTCTCACCAGGATGTTTAATGAAACTCGATATCTACAAACGCGCTGAAACCGGTGGCCGCTATTCCTATCTTGCCGTGCCAGAAGGCGAGGTGCTGCCGGACGAAGTGACCAACATCGATTGGGAAGACGCCGAACGCGGCATCGAGTTCGACGAAAGCGGCGACGGCGATGCGTCGCTCGACGCCTATGCAATCGAAAACCCGGTCGAGCAGATCAGGGCCAAGGGCTACGCAATTACCAGCGTCAACGATATCGGCAGCGGACCCGGCGCGAGTTAAGGACGCTCTGCGCGGCGCACAATCAAGCCGGTTTCCGGCCGCCTGTGCCGTGCCGGCAGGATTGTCCCGCTACCGGTACCATGGCGGATGCGCAGTCAGGCATTTTCAATCAGGGACGGCACGTGTCGTTCCAGCCAATCCCGCCATCAGGAGAAACCCATGAGCCAAACAAGGATGAGCAGTCCGAACATCAACTTCGGCATCGCCGAGCCGCAACGCGTGGAGATCGTCGAGGGCATGTCGCGCCTTCTGGCCGACGCCTACACGCTGTACCTGAAGACACACAATTTCCACTGGAACGTGACCGGGCCGATGTTCCAGACGCTGCACCTGATGTTCGAAGCCATGTACAACGAGCAGTGGCTTGCCGTCGACCTGATTGCCGAGCGCATTCGCGCACTCGGCGCACCGGCGCCCGGCACCTACGAACAGCTCTCGGCGCTGACCTCGATCAAGCCAAGCAACGGCCTGCCGAAAGCCCGCGAAATGATCGCCGAACTGGTCGAAGGACAGGAAACCGTTGCCCGCACCGCGCGCGCGTTGTTCTCGGTCGCCGAAGCGGCGAATGACCAGCCGACCTGCGACCTGCTGACGCAGCGCATGCAGTTACATGAAAAAAATGCGTGGATGCTGCGCAGCCTGCTCGAAGAATAAGGCAGTAAAAACCGTAGCCGTGCTGCACGGCTACTCGGGGCTATTCGGGGTCAGAGTCGAATTATTCCGCATCAATCCACCGATTGAAAACTGCGCGCAATACTGCATCGATGGTCGCGTGGATTACGGCGTTTTTGCCAGGCTGCGGGAATTCGCATCGGTGCGAAAGATCATCGGCTGCTCGACGACAGGCGCCGTCGTACGGCTCGCCGCCATCTGGATGATCTGGTCGACGCTGCCGCGCAGCGGTGACTTGCCGCATACCGGATCGGTGGCCGCCGCGTCGCCTGCCAGCATGAAAGCCTGGCAGCGGCAACCGCCGAAGTCCTTCGATTTCTCCGAACAGCTGCGGCACGGCTCCTGCATCCAGTCGTCGCCGCGATAGGCGTTGAAGCCGTGGCTGGTCTGCCAGATGTCGTCGAGCCGCATGTTGCGCACGTTGGGCAGCGACAGGCCCGGCAGATCCCGCGCATTGTGGCAGGGCAGCGCCATGCCGTCCGGCGCAATCCCCAGAAAAACCGCGCCCCAGCCGTTCATGCAGGCCTTGGGCCGGTCTTCGTAATAATCGGGTACCACGAACAGCAGCTTACAGCGCTTGCCGATTTTTTCCCGGTAGTGTTCGACCACGCGTTCGGCTTCCTGCACCTGCTCGCGCGTCGGCAGCAGCTGCGCGCGGTTCTTCATCGCCCAGCCGTAGTACTGCGTGTTTGCCAGCTCCAGGTATTCGGCGTCGAGCTCCAGCGCCATCTCGATGATCTTGCCGATGTGCGGCAGGTTCTGCCGGTGCAGCACGCAATTCATCACCATCGGGTAATCGTATTTCTTGATCAGGAGCGCGATGCGCTTCTTCAGCTCGAAGGTCTTGGTGCTGCTCAGGAAATCGTTCAGCTCCTTGGTCGAATCCTGGAACGACAGCTGGATGTGATCCAGGCCGGCCGTCTTCAATGCGGCAATGCGCGGCTCGGTCATGCCGATGCCGGAGGTGATCAGGTTGGTATAGAAACCGAGCCGGTGGGCTTCGGCCACCAGTTCCTCGAGGTCGTCGCGCAGCAGCGGCTCGCCGCCCGAAAAACCCAGCTGCACGGCGCCCATTGCACGCGCCTGCTGCATGACGTCGAACCATTCGGCTGTCGTCAGTTCGTTCTTGATGCTGTCGTAATTGACCGGGTTGTAGCAGAAGACACAGTGCAGCGGACAACGATAGGTCAGCTCGGCCAGCAGCCAGTACGGCGGCGCGGCGCGGGCCGGCGTGGCGATCGGCCCGGTCGTGACGATGGCACTCATGGTGCGACGATCCAGTCCTGCTCGAAGGCATGCGCGAGCAGCTGTTCGACATCGTTCTTCAACGACGGCATGCCGAATTTCTCTTCCAGCTTGCTGACGATGGCGGCAACCGGCGTGGCGCCGTCGCAGCACTTGAGGATTTCGCCGGCGCTGCCGTTCAAGCGAATCATGCCCTCGGGGTAGAGCAGCACGTAGCACTTCTGCACTTCTTCGTACTGCATGCGATACCGCCGGTTCAGGCGCGGCATCGCCGGTATGTTCAGGTCGGTCGTCATGCCGGGTAGCCTTTCTCGATCGCGTCGAGCATGCTCCACAGGATATCGAGCTTGAACTGCAGGAGGTCGACGGCGCGCTGCTGCTGCGCACGTGTCTGGAAATGGTCGAGCGTGACTTCCAGACCATGGTCGACGTCGCGCTGGGCCAGCGGTATGCGGCTGCGGAAGTACTGCAGGCCGGCGGCTTCGATCCAGGGATAGTACTCCGGCCAGCCGGCCAGGCGCTGCTTGTGGATCTGCGGCGCGAACATCTCCGTCAACGACGAGCAGATGCCTTCCTGCCACGGCGCGCGGCGGGCGAAATTCACATAGGCGTCGCAACAGAAGCGCACGCCCGGCAGCACGTGTTCGAGCGACCAGAGTTCGTCGCGCGACAGGCCAACCGCCAGCGCCAGCGCGGTCCAGGCTTCCATGCCGCCGGCGGCGTCGCCCTGGTAATCGTCGTAGCCGTCGTGGTCGAGGATGCGCGAAATCCAGCGCCGCCGGGTTTCGCGGTCGGTGCAGTTCGACAGGATCGCACCATCCTTCAACGGAATGATCGATTGATAGTAAAAGCGATTGGCCACCCAGCCGCGGATCTGCGCCGGCGTGCACTGGCCGGAATTGAGGCGCACGTTGAAGGGATGGTGAATGTGATAGTTCTTGCCCTGGGTGCGCAACTGGACCTCGAACTGTTCGCGGCTCCAGGGTGCTGCCGTGGCGGCATCGGCACGCGCGCCGGCGCCTGGGTGCTCGACTGGATTCACAGGCTGATCTCCATGTTGTCGGTTGCCACCTCGATGCCGTGGGCCTCGAGTATCGCGCGCTCGGGCGAGTCTTCGCGCAGGATCGGATTGCTGTTGTTAATGTGGATCAGGATCTTGCGCGCCGCCGGCATGGCGTCGAGAACCTCGATCATGCCGCCCGGCCCGCTCTGCGCCAGGTGGCCCATCTGCGATGCCGGTTTTTTCGACAGGCCCAGGGTGATCATTTCTTCCTCGGTCCAGAAGGTGCCGTCGACCAGCAGCACGTCGGCTGCGCGCATGGCCGCATCGACCGCTGGCGTGATGGCGCCCAGCCCCGGCGCATAGAACACCGACTTGCCGCTGACGGCATCGGTGATGCGCAGCCCGATGTTGTCACCCGGATGCGGATCGTTGCGATGCGGCGAATAGGGCGGCGCCTTGCTCTCGAGCGCGATGGCTGAAAAACGCGTCGACGCCAGCGGCGCGATGGTGAAGGCGGTGTCGTCCGGATCGATCACCTGGCGCGCAACGCCGCAGTAGTGCGACAGCACGTTGAGCAGCGGCAGGCCGCTGCCAAGGTCACCGAAGACCTGCGTGGTGGCATACAGCGGCAGCGGCGTGGAGCGCTCGCGCAGCATCAGCAGCCCCGTCACATGGTCGATCTGCGCATCCATCAGCAGGACCGCGCAGATGCCGCTGTCACGCACCGCGCGTGCCGGCTGCAGTGCCGGTGCGGCGCGCAATTGCGCCAGGATGTCGGGCGAAGCATTGATCAGCACCCAGTCGGTGTCGTTTTCAGTCACGGCAATCGAGGATTGGGTGCGCGCGGTCGCGACAATCGTGCCGCTGCGCAGGCCGGTGCAGTTGGCGCAGTTGCAGTTCCATTGCGGGAAGCCGCCACCGGCGGCAGAACCGAGTATTCGGATTTTCAAGCGGCGTCTCCGGCCGTGGTTTCGTTCTTGTAGTCAGCGCCGGCGTTGCCTATGCTGCATTGCGGGCTGCTGCTTGGTGCTTGGTGCTTGGTGCTTGGTGCTTGGTGCTTGGTGCTTGGTGCTTGGTGCTTGGTGCT
>JANXSS010000411.1 GCA_025356535.1 Herminiimonas sp. | reverse complement strand
TGTCGCTCAATACCCGCCCGCGCCAGACCCTGGGATTTCGAACTCCTCTGGCTGTTTATACTGAACACATTCAACGGTTACAGCTTCAACCCGATTCAGTTCATTAACCCAGTGTTGCACTTGGTACTTGAAACCGCCCAGGGTAAAAATTCGCGTCGTTGAATGGTTTGCTATTGCTGCTCTGACGCCCTTCATTTCTTTGCGGCAGAGTCACGCCATTTCTTTTGTTGCGAAGCCCATCGAACAAAGACGGCACATGCTTGGCAGGCGCCCTCGATTGGGATGCAGTTCTTGCGGGGATTGGTTGTCGACTGATGGATGTCCAACTCAGGGAAACTGCTTTTCGGAAATTGTGGAAACTGAGCTTCATTGTCGACCTGATGGGGAGATGGCACTGGAACGCAGAAGAATTGCGAGAGTGGCATTTTGCGGAGCCAAGAAGCGCCGCAATTCAACAACGGTAGCCACGCTGGCTTAAAAATTCGGTGAGATCTGCTGTATTCGCTGAACGTTTTTTCGAGCCGGCGAGTATGAACGAACTGCGCGCGACGCATTTTCAAAAATTGACAGAAATGAAACTTTTCAATTTTGCGGATGCCGACTCGTTGTTATCCGAACTGCGAAAAGACGAGCTGAAGCGCATTTCGAAGCGACGTTGCGCATGAGGCGAAGCGTGAGGATGGCTCTGGCGACTCGCCGATGTTTTCGCCGCAGGTATTGGTGGGATGAGTTTGCAGGTGACCTGACCGGGGATTTTCGGACCGCTGATAATTTCAGAAAATCGTTCCATGCAGGGCCACCGCAGTTTCCGGCATGTCCTCGCCAGGCATCGCGCCACGGGTTTTTCAGCGGCCGCTTCAGTACCAGACTTCGGTTGGACAGGCGGTGCCTCATGGGGCGAAGGTAGCCACAAGCTGCACCCTTGAAGCGGCTGCGGCACGGTGCCAGCTTGCGTCGGATTGTGGAAAGAGTGGTGCAGCATACAGATCACGGCTGAAAAGTTTAGTATAAAGCTGTTTGACCGCAAAATGCCGCACGACATGACCAACGTTCAACGGACTCTTGGAAATACGTTATTGCCTCGCTCTGCTACGTTGGCCGTTATGGTCACCGAGCCGGGCACGCCGCGATCATGAAACTACGTGGCCATCTCGCGCTGATTGCAACGGCAACCCTCATACCTGTCATCGTTTTTTCCGCAATCGCCTTGAACATGCTGCTCGATGCGGAGCGCAAGGCGGTGCTCAAGGGCTTGCACGAAACGGCGCGTTCGACGGCGCTGATGATCGACCGGGAGTTGGGCAGCGCCGAGACCGGCTTGAAAGTCCTGGCCAGTTCGCCGCGGCTCGCCGCCGGCGACTTTGCAGGTTTCTACGAACAGGCGCGGCTGCTGCGCACCGATGGCAGCAGCTGGACGACCCTGCTCGACAGTCGCGGCCAGCAACTGCTCAACACCGTCGTGCCGTTCGGCAGCGCACTGCCACCCGCATCGCCTGCAGCGCGCGAAGGCGTTGCAAGAGTCCTCGGCAGCGGGCGTACCGAGGTGTCCGACCTGGTGACCGGTTCGCTGACCAGGCGTTATCTGACGACCGTCACCATACCGGTACAGACACCGGGCGGCCAGCGCTATGTGCTGACGCAGGTATTTGCCGCAGAGCACTTCACGCAGATCTTTCGGCAGAACCGGATTCCGGCGACATGGACCGTGGCGGTGCTCGATCATGCCGGCAACTTCGTTGCCCGAAGCCAGCAGGCAGACCGCCTGGTGGGACGTCCGGCGCGCCCGGAGCTGGTCAGCGCCGCGCAGGCCATCGCGGACGGCGAGATCCGCCACAAGACCCTGGAGGGCGTCGATTCGTTCGACGTATTTACCCACTCGCCGCTGTCGGGCTGGACGGTTGCCGTTGCAGTCCCGGCAGAGGTGGTGGAAGCTTCGGCGCGACAGGCAGTCGTGGTGGCGGCGTTCGGACTGCTGGCGGCATTGTTTGCCGCTGCCGGGACGGCGGCGCTGGTGAGCCGTCGCCTGCTGACCTCGATCGGCGGCGTCGATGCGGCGGCGGCTGCGCTGGCACGTGGCGAGTCGCCGCCGCCGGTGCAGACCGGCGTTGCTGAAATGGACCGGCTCGCGACCTCGCTGGCAAGTGCCGGCGCCATACTGCTGCAGGAAAAGCACTCGCGCCAGCAGGCCGAAAGCGAGCGCGCACGACTGATGGAAAACGAGCGCATCGCCCGCCAGCAGGCCGAATTGCAGAACCGGCAGAAGGACCAGTTCCTGGCAATGCTCGGGCATGAACTGCGCAATCCCTTGAGCGCCATCAGTGGTGCGATTGCCGTCATGAAGGCGCGCGATGCGTCGGCTGCGCTGAACGTGCGCGCCCACACCATCATCGAACGGCAGAGCAATCACCTCAGCCACATCGTCGATGACCTGCTTGATCTCAGCCGCATGTCGATGGGTCGCATCACGCTTGAAAAACAGCCGCTCGACCTGGCCGCAGTCGTCCATGCGAGCATCGACACGCTGCATGCCGCAGGACGCGTCGGTGCCTGCGACATCGACATCGAAGCCGAGCCGGTCTGGATCGATGCCGATCGCACCCGGCTCGACCAGATCATCGGCAATGTGCTCGGCAACGCCTTGAAGTTTTCATCGCGCAAAGGCCGCATCGACATCACCGTGACAAGCGAGGCAGACGATGCGGTGTGGACGGTGCGCGACTTCGGCATCGGTATATCGCCGGACCTGATGCCCAACATCTTCGACGCCTTCGTGCAGGGCGCGGCGCAGGCCGACCATGCGCTGGGCGGCCTGGGAATCGGCTTGAACCTGGTGCGACAGCTGGTTCAGCTGCACGGCGGCAGGATTGCCGTCACGAGCGCCGGCGTCGGTGCAGGAACGCTGGTCGAGGTACGCTTGCCGCGTCGCAGCCTGCCAGTGGTAGCCGTCGAAACGCCGCCGCCGGTGGCGCTGCATCCGGAGCCACCGGCGATGTCGACGGTGCTGCTCATCGAGGACAATGCCGACTCGCGCGAGATGATGGCAATGCTCTTGGGCATGCTCGGTTACCAGGTGCTGGAGGCGGCCAACGGCGTCGATGGCCTGCATCTGGCGCGCGACAAACAGCCGGCAATTGCCGTCGTCGACATCGGTCTGCCCGACATGGATGGTTATGAGGTCGCCCGCCAGTTGCGCGCCGACCTCGCCTTGCAGAACATGACACTGATTGCACTGACCGGTTACGGCCAGGATGCCGATCGCAAGCGGGCGCTTGCGGCCGGCTTCGACAGCCACCTGGTCAAGCCGCTCGACATGGATGTGCTGGTCAACACGATCATCAGCCATCAGGCAAAGCAGCGCGCCCACTTGCACGGGACACAGCCCGGGGCGTAGACAGGCGCCGCAAAACGGGGGCAACACGATGATCGCGTCTCTACCCGACAATGAATCCGAGCGCCTGCGGGCGCTGCGTAACTACGACATTCTCGACACCCTGCCGGAGCGGGAATACCAGGACATCGTCCAGATGGCCGCACTCATCTGCGGCACGCCGATCGCACTGATCAGCCTGATCGACGCCGAGCGCCAATGGTTCAAGGCCAAGGTCGGACTGGAAGCGGCCGAAACCTCGCGCCAGTCCGCATTCTGCGCCCATGCCTTGCTGGAACCCGACGTTCTGTTCATCGTGCCCGATGCGCGGCGCGATCCGCGCTTTGCCGACAATCCCCTGGTGACGGCCGCGCCAAACATCAATTTCTACGCCGGCGCTCCCTTAAAGACCGTGGACGGGCATGTGCTGGGCACGCTGTGCGTGGTCGATCAGAAGCCGCGTCGCCTCGATGCCAGTCAACAGGAGGCTCTGTTTGCCCTGTCGCGCCAGGTCATGACGCAGCTCGACATGCGCCTGAAGCTGGCCGAACTGCAGCGCGCACAGGCGCAGCTGCGTGAGGTCGCCGCCCATCAGGACCGGATCATGGAAGAAGAGCGCAAGCGCATCGCCCGCGAAATCCATGACGAGCTGGGCGGCGTCATGACCGGCATCAAGTCGTACCTGTCGTTTGCCATCGACACCGTCGAACGCAGCGGCGCCCGGCCGGATCCGCACCTGGTCGAAGCCTGTCAGCTGGCCGATAGCGCGATCGAAACCGTGCGCCGCGTCATTACCGATCTGCGCCCCAGCGTGCTCGACCAGCTTGGCGTCTGGGCGGCGCTGGAATGGTATTGCGACCAGTTTCAGGAACGTACCCGACTTGCCTGCAGCATCGACATCGATGCCGCCACGGCAGGCACCGAGGTCGATACGCAGCGCAGCACGGCGCTGTTTCGAATCGTTCAGGAAACCCTGACCAATGTGGCGCGCCACGCAAAGGCGAGCCGGGTGGTGCTGCGCGCGCGCATCGAGAATGCCGCGATGGTCGTCGAGATCCGCGACAATGGCCGCGGTATCGTCTCGCCGGACTTGCTTCGGCAGGATTCCTGGGGGATCGCCGGCATGTACGAGCGCGCCCGCTATCTGGGCGGTGCGCTGACCATCCACGGCAGCGACAGCGGCACCACCGTCATCGTGTGCATCCCCATGGAAGAACCGTCGCATGGCAGCTAAACCGATCCGGATCCTGCTGGTCGACGACCACGCCATGGTGCGCAACGGCATCCGCCTGATGCTGGCAAATGATCCGGACCTGCAGATCGCCGGCGAAGCCGAAAATGCCAGGCAGGCGGTGACGATGGCACAGGCGCAGGCATTCGACGTCGCCTTGGTCGATATCAGCCTGCCGGACCGCAGCGGTCTCGATTTGCTCAAGCAGTTAGTCGAGCTGCGGCCGAAAATGGCGATTTTGATTATCAGCATGTACTCCGAAGAAGTCTATGCAGTGCGTGCACTCAAGCACGGTGCGGCCGGCTACCTGACCAAGGACAGCAGTGCTGCTGCCATGGTGGCGGCGATTCGCAAGGCGGCGGCCGGCGGCAAGATTGTCAGTCATGCAACTGCGCAGAAGCTTGCCGGCATGATCGGCGGCGACGGCCTTGCAGCCCACGAGCACCTGTCGGATCGGGAGCTGGAAGTCATGAAGCTGATCGCCGCCGGCGAAAGCCTGGTCGGCATTGCCGATCGCCTGCACCTGAGCCCGAGTACGGTCACGACCTACCGCACCCGCGTACTCGAAAAGATGAACATGAAGAGCAATGCCGAACTGACACGCTATGTCTTCGGCAACAAGCTGCTCTGAAGCCGCCCGCAGCGCGCAGCCCGCAACCGCGCGCGTCGCGCCGGTCTGTAGTGGGACCCCTACTGTTGCTTTGTCGTGTGTCCTACAAGCGATTCACGCGTTCGACGATGGCGAATTGAATTTCTTTTCGGCATAATTTTGTAAAGTATGGTGAATTCACGCCGTAGTCGACGAATTGGCTGCCGCAGGCTGCGTTTCCCTCCTATCTCCGACCGTAATGCATCAAGGGACTTATCATGCAACCAACCACTACCGCTTCAAGCCTTGACGGCAGCGCGCCGGCAACCGGCCACGGTGTAACGGAGTTTCTCGCCTATCGGCTCGGCAACGAGGAATACGGCATCGACATCCAGAAAGTCCAGGAATTGCGTGGCTACGATGCAGTGACCGCCATTGCAAATGCGCCGGTCTTCATCAAGGGCGTGGTCAACCTGCGCGGCATCATCGTGCCGATCATCGACATGCGCATCAAGTTCAATCTCGGCACGCCGGTCTACGACCAGTTCACAGTGGTCATCATCCTGAATATTTCGGGACGCATCATGGGCATGGTCGTCGACAGCGTCTCCGACGTCATTACCCTGACGCCGGCACAGATGAAGCCGGCGCCGGCAATGGGCACGGCAGTCGACGCCAATTACCTGATGGGCCTGGGCACCATCGACGAACGCATGCTGATCCTGCTCGACATCGACAGTCTGATGTCGTCGGCCGAGATCGGCCTGGTTGAAAAGCTTGCCGCCTGAGTGCAGTCACACAATGCAGCCCCCATCCGATTCTTAAGAAAGACGCCATGAATTTTGCAAACATGAAAGTTAGCTCCCGCCTTGCCATCGGCTTCGGCCTGCTGCTGGTCTCGCTGTTGGTGGTGGTCGGCCTGAGCATGGCCAAGATGGCAGAAATCCAGGGGCACCTGCAGCAGATCGTCAAGGTCAACGATGTCGAGGTCTCGGCCGCCCTGAACATGCGCGCAACTGTCTTCGACCGCATGATCGCGCTGCGCAACCTGGTGCTGGTCAAGGAGCCTGCGGACATGCAGACCGAGACGCAGCGCATGCAGGACCAGGAAAAGAAATATGTCGACAATGACCAGAAGCTGGGGCAGATGTTTACGTCGATTGCCACCACGACGCCCGAGGAAAAGGCGTTGCTGGCCAAGGTGCGCGAGCAGGCCGCTGCTGCTGCGCCGATCATTGCCAAGGCAACCGAGCTGGCACTGGCCAACAAGGACGAAGAGGCAACCAAGTTTCTCATCACCGACATGCGCGCTGCCCAGAAGAAATGGATGACATCCCTCAACGATCTCGTCAGCTTCGAGGAAAAGCTCAACGAGGAAGCGGCCGCCGAAGCAGCCAAGTCTTACGCAACCGCCAAGACCCTGCTGCTCTCGATCAGTGCCCTGGCGCTGCTGGCCGGTATCGCCGCAGCACTTCTGATAACGCGCAGCCTGTCGCGCCAACTCGGCGGCGAGCCCGGCTATGCAGCCGAAGTGGCTAACCGCATCGCTGGTGGCGACCTTGCCACGGCCGTCGTGATTCGCCAGGGCGACCGCAGCAGCCTGTTGTTCGCCATGGGCGCCATGCGCGACAATCTGGCCAACATCGTCGGCCAGGTACGCATCGGCACCGACACGATTGCCACGGCATCGAGCCAGATTGCTTCCGGCAACCTCGATCTGTCGTCGCGTACCGAAGAGCAGGCCAGCTCGCTGGAAGAAACCGCCTCCTCGATGGAAGAGCTGACCTCCACCGTCAAGCAGAATGCCGACAATGCCCGCCAGGCAAACGGCCTGGCCGCCACCGCATCCGACGTTGCCAAGAAAGGTGGCGCGGTCGTGGCGCAGGTGGTCGATACGATGGGTTCGATCAATGAATCGTCACGCAAGATCGTCGATATCATCGCCGTCATCGACGGCATCGCCTTTCAGACGAATATTCTGGCGTTGAATGCGGCGGTCGAAGCGGCCCGGGCCGGCGAGCAGGGTCGCGGCTTTGCGGTGGTGGCAGCCGAGGTGCGCAACCTGGCGCAGCGCTCGGCCGCAGCAGCCAAGGAAATCAAGACGCTGATCGGCGACTCGGTCGAGAAAGTCGAGGTCGGCGCCAAGCTGGTCGACCAGGCCGGCGCGACCATGAACGAGATCGTCGAGAGCGTCAAGCGCGTCACCGACATCATGGGCGAGATCTCTGCCGCCAGCCAGGAGCAGACCGCCGGCATCGAGCAGATCAACACGGCCATTACCCAGATGGATGAAGTCACGCAGCAGAATGCGGCACTGGTGGAGGAAGCGGCCGCGGCGGCCGAGTCGCTGCAGGATCAGGCAGCGAACCTGTCGCAGGTGGTCAGCATCTTCAGGACCGGCACCCAGCAGGCCGTCCAGGCAGCGCCACGGCCGACGCCGCGTGCCAAGGAAAAGGCGGCACTGGCAAAACGCACCGGCAGCGCCGTTGCAACGCGGCCTGCCGCACCGGCCCGGGCGATGACGGCACCGGCGCCGGCTCGTACTGCGGTCGCTTCGACAAATAATGGCGATTGGGAAGAGTTTTAAGCCGCACCGGTATCAGGCAAGCTGCCGAAACCCTCCGGCAGCTTTTTTTTCGTCCGGGCTGGCAGCACCCTTTAAGGCTATCCGGATTCCCTGGGGCCTGGCGACAGATCCTGCTTCATGCCGGCCCAGCGCGGCGTGAGCGCATGCGGCACCTCGAACAGGTCGAGCACCCGGCCAACCGTATGGTCGACCATCTGCGCGATCGTCGTCGGCTTCTGATAGAAGCCCGGCAGGGGTGGAAAGATGATGCCGCCCATTTCGGTCACGGCCGTCATGTTGCGCAGGTGCGCCAGGTTGAACGGGGTTTCGCGCACCATCAGCACCAGGCGGCGGCGCTCTTTCAGGACGACATCGGCGGCGCGCGAGATCAGGTTGTCGGACATGCCGTGCGCGACCGCGGCCAGCGTCTTCATCGAGCAGGGCGCGACGATCATGCCGTCGGAGGCGAACGAGCCGCTGGCAATCGAGGCGCCGACATCGCGCACGTTGTGGACGACATCGGCCAGCAGGCCGACCGCGCGCCGGTCCATGTCGAGTTCCTGGTGCAAATTCAGCACGCCGGCCTCGGACACCATCAGGTGCGTTTCGATGCCGGGCGTATCGCGCAGCACTTGCAGCAGGCGCACGCCGTAGACGGCGCCTGTCGCGCCGGTGATCGCAATGATCAGCCGGCGCGACCGCACCGGCGGTGCAGCATCGGCCGCGCTGCGCCCAGCCATGCCTGACGCCGGGGTCAATTACGCTTTCAGCAGCGTCTGCAGTTCACCGGATGCGAACATCTCGTTCATGATGTCCGAACCGCCGACGAACTCGCCCTTGACATACAGTTGCGGCACCGTCGGCCAGTTCGAGTAATCCTTGATGCCCTGCCGCACCTCCGGGTCTTCCAGCACGTTGATGGTGACCAGGTCCTTGACGCCGCTCGACTTCAGCAACTGGATCGCCTTGCCCGAAAAGCCGCACTGCGGAAACTGCGCCGTGCCCTTCATGAACAGCACGACCTCATTGCCGGTAACGGTTTCCTTGATCCAGTTTTGTACTTCACTCATGATTGTTGCCCTTAAGGTTGTGATTGCCATGGTCATTATAAGAAAAAGCGCGCAGCAGTGCCGAAATGCCGGCCGTTGACGATCGAGAAAGCGGAAAAATCGCACTCTGACCCCGATTGATAAAAAATAATCCGACTCTGCCCCCGATATCTTTGCTTGCTTTCCTGCTTCAGGACTTCAACTTGGCAAATGCCGCGGCCATGGCGTTGCCGGCGTTGGATTGGGGCAGGTCCGGCTGCCGGTTGCGCTGTTGCTGCAGGCGGGTGCGGTCGTCACGGTCGGCCTTTTGCGGGCTGGCTGCGCCGGCTGCAGGCGCCGTGTCGGCCAGCCGCATCGTGAGCGCGATGCGCTTGCGCTTTTCGTCGATTTCCAGCACCTTGACCTTCACCACCTGGCCCGCTTTGACGACCGTGTGCGGGTCCTTGACGAAGGTGTTCGACAGCGCCGAAATATGCACCAGGCCGTCCTGATGCACGCCGATGTCGACGAAGGCGCCGAACGCCGCCACGTTGGTGACCACGCCTTCGAGGATCATGTCGGGGCGCAGGTCGGAGAGCTTTTCGACGCCGTCGCGAAAGGTCGCGGTTGAAAATTCAGGACGCGGATCGCGGCCCGGTTTTTCCAGTTCGCCGATGATGTCGACGATGGTCGGAATGCCGAAGCGCGCGTCCGCATAGCGGGCCGGGTCGAGCGACTTGAGCAGGGCACTGTCGCCGATGACTGCGCCCACATTTTTCTTCAGATCGGCCAGGATTCTTGCCACGAGCGGATAGGACTCCGGATGCACGGCCGAGGCGTCGAGCGGATTGTCGCCTGCCATCACGCGCAGGAAACCCGCCGCCTGCTCGAAGGTCTTCTCGCCCAGGCGCGGCACTGCCCGCAAGGCCTCGCGGGAAGCAAAGGCGCCGCGGCTGTCGCGATGCGTGACAATGCTTTGCGCAACAGTATTGCTCAGGCCCGAGACCCGCGCCAGCAGCGCCACCGAAGCCGTGTTCACATCGACGCCGACCGCATTGACGCAATCCTCGACGACGGCGTCGAGCGCACGCGCAAGCATGGTCTGGCCGACATCATGCTGATACTGGCCCACACCGATCGATTTCGGATCGATCTTGACCAGTTCGGCCAGCGGGTCCTGCAGGCGCCGCGCAATCGATACCGCGCCGCGCAGCGACACATCCATGTCGGGCAATTCGCGCGAGGCGAATTCGGAAGCCGAATAGACCGAGGCGCCGGCTTCCGAGACCACGATCTTCTGCAGGGTCCCGCCCTGCAGCTTGATCAGGTCAGCTGCGAGCCGGTCGGTCTCGCGCGAGGCCGTGCCGTTGCCTATCGCAATCAACGACACCTGGTGTTGCGCGGCCAGTTGCGCCAGCGTGTGCAGCGAACCATCCCAGTCGTTTTTCGGCGCATGCGGATAGATGGTGGAGGTGGCCACGACCTTGCCGGTGGCGTCGACCACTGCCACCTTCACGCCGGTGCGCAGGCCGGGGTCCAGGCCCATGGTGGCGCGCGGCCCGGCGGGCGCGGCCAGCAGCAGTGCCTTCAGGTTCATCGCGAACACGCCGATGGCGTCGACTTCGGCGCGCTCGCGCAGCGCGCCCATGAGTTCGGTTTCCAAATGCATGAAGATCTTCACGCGCCAGCACCAGCGCACCGTGTCGGCCAGCCACTTGTCGGCCGGGCGGCCCTGGTTGTGCACGCCGAAGCGCGCCGCGATGCGGCCTTCGCAGGGGTTGTGCGGCGCATCCCATTTCGGCTTTTCGGCTTCGGTGTCCAGCCGCAGCACCACGTCGAGCATTTCCTCGCGCCGTCCGCGCAACAGCGCCAGCGCCCGGTGCGAGGGAATCGTGCCGATGGTCTCGGAATAGTCGAAGTAATCGGCAAACTTGGCCGCCGCATCCTCGCGTCCGGCAATCACGGTCGAGGCCACCACGCCGTGCTCGAGCAGATAGGTGCGCAGGCCCTGCAGCAGGGTGGCGTCCTCGGCAAAACGCTCCATGAGGATCTGGCGCGCGCCGTCGAGCGCGGCCTTGGTGTCGGCCACGCCCGGATTGTCGCCGGCCTCGGTGACAAAGGCCGCCCGCACATAGGCCGCCGCGCTTGCCTCGGGCGCCAGCATCGGGTCGGCCAGCAGGGCGTCGGCCAAAGCCGTCAGGCCGGCTTCGGCGGCGATCTGCGCCTTGGTGCGGCGCTTGATCTTGTAGGGCAGGTACAGGTCTTCCAGGCGGGTCTTGTCTTCCGCCTGCAGGATCGATGCGAGCAGCGCCGGCGTCATCTTCTTCTGTTCTTCGATGGCTGCCACGATGGCGCTTCTGCGCTGCTCGAGTTCGCGCAGGTAGCGCAGGCGTTCTTCCAGCAGGCGCAGCTGGATGTCGTCGAGGCCGCCGGTTGCTTCCTTGCGGTAGCGGGCGATGAAGGGGACGGTCGCGCCTTCGTCGAGCAGGGCGATGGCCGCGGCAACCTGTGCCGGGCGCGCAGCCAGTTCGACGGCGAGGCGTTGTTCTATGGATGGCAGCATGGGATTCTGTAGAGGAGAAAAGAAATGAAGTCAGCAGCAGCGGTGGCAGGCACAAGGCCGGGATTGCCGCGACGGCAGCGGCAATGGCAGCGGCGACTGCCGTCGCAGATGATACGCAGTTTGATGCCGGTTGCCAGCCCGCCTCAGCACGATGCGGGGCGCGTGCCGCCGCTGACGCGCTCGATGCCGGCCAGGTCGGTCCAGCTGCGCACGGCCGCGAAACCGTGCGCCCACAGCAGCGCCCGCACGGCGTCGGCCTGGTCGTAGCCATGTTCGAGCAACAGGGTGGCGCCGGCGCGCAGGTGGGGCGCCGCGCCGGCCACCAGCCGGCGCAGCGCATCCAGTCCATCCGCATGATCGGTCAGTGCATCGATCGGCTCGAACGGCAGGTCGCCCTGCGCCAGGTGCGGGTCGCCGCGCACGATGTAAGGCGGGTTCGAGACGATCAGGTCGAACGTTGCCGCACCCAGCGGCGCATACCAGTGGCCCTGCAGAAACGTCGGCGCGACCCGGTGCAGGGCTGCATTCTGGCGCGCCACCTCCAGCGCCGCGGCGCTGATGTCGGTTGCCGTGACCTGCAGGTCGCGACGGTTGCGCGCAAGGGCGATGGCGATTGCGCCCGAGCCGGTGCCGAGGTCGGCGACATGCGCGCCGGGTGCGGCGCGTTCCAGCGCCAGGTCGACCAGCAGTTCGGTGTCGGCGCGCGGTATCAGTACGGCAGGCGTGACCAGCAGCGACAGGCCATAGAATTCCCGGCTGCCCAGAATGTAGGCGATCGGCTCGCCGGCCAGGCGCCGCGCGAAGGCTGTGTCGAGCGCCCGGGCCTCGTCGCAGGTAATCGACTGCAGGCTTCTGGTGACGAGCTGCGTGCGCGACAGGCGCAGCACGTGCGCCGCCAGCAGCCGGTTGTCGAGTGCCGCAAGCGGCGCCTGGCGCAGCAGCTCGGCAATTGTCATGCCCGCGGTAAAGCGCATGGCCGGCGCGGCTATCGTGCCCAGGCGCGGCGCTGCAGCAGCACGGTTGCCAGCGCAATGGCAAAAACCACGAACCACAACAGCGACCACTGCGGAATCGACAGGCCGAGGATGGGCGGATAGTCGGTGGTGCACAGGCCGTCGGCCTGGAACAGCGTCGGAAACAGGCGCGCCGTCGGAATCGTGTTGAGCGAGGTTTCCAGCGGATCGATGCCGCAGGAAACCGCCGGATGCGCCTTGATCCACAGGTGCCAGCCGGCGATGCCGGCGCCGGTCAGTGCGGCGACGATGCCGAAGCCGGCCATGACGGCATGCGCGCCGCGCTGCATGAGGGCGCCCGCCAGGCAGCCGATCGCCAGGACGGCGAAGGCATAGCGCTGCAGCACGCACAGCGGGCAGGGCTGCATCTTCAATGCCAGCTGCAGGTACAGCCCGACGCCCAGCAGGGCGATTGCGCCCAGGGCGACGCACAGAAGAACCGGTCTTGATGAAGTCATGTAAAAGCCTCGGTAAATATCGGATTGAAATCGGGGCGACACCGGATGATGCATGCCTGTACCAGGCCCTGCAGGATCACGCCGTCTCGCCCAGTGCTGCCAGCAGTTCGGCCTGATGCTCGGCGGCCAGCGCATTGGTCAGCTCGTCGAGGTCGCCGTCCATGATGAAGTCGAGCTTGTAGAGCGTCAGGTTGATGCGGTGGTCGGTCATGCGGCCCTGCGGGAAATTATAGGTGCGAATCCGTTCGCTGCGGTCGCCCGAGCCGACCAGCGACTTGCGGGTGGCCGCTTCCTTTGCATTCTGCTCGCGCAGCTGGGCGTCCTTGATGCGCGCGGCCAGCACCTTCA
>JANXSS010000407.1 GCA_025356535.1 Herminiimonas sp. | reverse complement strand
TGTCGCTCAATACCCGCCCGCGCCAGACCCTGGGATTTCGAACTCCTCTGGCTGTTTATACTGAACACATTCAACGGTTACAGCTTCAACCCGATTCAGTTCATTAACCCAGTGTTGCACTTGGTACTTGAAACCGCCCTGGATCTGGACCGTGCTCTGCAAGATCACGGGTGATCCGCCACTCGGGCCAACCGCGCGTGTCGTGATGCGAAACACCTGGGTGGGTTGCTTGAAGTTTGCGCCGGGGGCGATGAATGACGGCAGCATCTCGATGAAGAATGTCGCGGCCGGCCCTGCGGCGCCCTGGAATCCCTGCAGCACCGCGCTGCCTGACCAGTCAACGCTGGTCCACAATGGCGCGACCGATGGATCGAAGATGTACAGGCCCGGATTGCCCGCTGTAAAACCCGCTGGCTGATAGTTGCCGGCGATTACATCGCGTTGCACCTTGTTCAAGGTGCCTTCCGCGATTTGAAACGCCAATTGCGCATCGGCCGTGTTTGCGGCAATTTTTGTCTGCGTCGAATTGAGTGAAATGGCGCCCAATGCCAGCACCGTGATGACCAGCAACAGCAAGGCCGTGGTGGGCAGCACCACGCCCCGCGCGGCATGTCTTGACAGGACTGCGACCATCGCGCGGCGCTTCATGCGGAATTTCTCAGGTTGATGTTGATCTCGTAGACGTGCCGCAAACGGCCGTCCGCCGGCACCGTGACGGTCGTGCCCAGCACCACGAACTGCCGCGATGCGGTCGATGCCGTGGCAGCCGATCCCGATTGTCCCTGGATCAGGAATCCGAGCCGCACCGTGTAGACCGCGGTCCAGTCAACCACCGCATTGGCGCTGACATACTGCGTGACGATGCCGCCGCTGCCGGTCCCGTAGAGCACCTGCAGGGCGTCGACGCCGGGAATCAGTGCGGCCGTGGTCCAGGCGCCGCCGGCATAGGTTGCCCGCATCAACGTACTTTGATTGCCTTGCCCCTGGCCGACGAAAAAGGCAACCTGCTGGAGCGGGATGAATTGCGATGCGGGCGGATAATTGACGCTCAGCGCATCGGTGGCGTTGTCCATGGCGCCCGGGCCGGCGCCGTGGGTGAGCGTATTGCCGGCGATTTTGGTGATCTTGAAGATGCTGGCCTTGAGACAGTCGGACACCATCCCGAGCTGTCCGACGCTCAGCCCTGTGGCATCCTGGATGACAAGGGTGCTGCCGGAAGTCGGAATCGCCGTGACACCGACCGGATTCGAGAGGCTGGCCGCGCCCAGCAGCAGCAGCACGTCGCTGCCGGTACTGACGCTGCCCACCAGCGTGCCGTCCAGGGCCGGCACCCAGCCCGCCGCGCTCGTGCCGTTGGCGGCATTGTTTTGCAAGATGGTGTAGGCACTGCCCGGTCCTGCGGTGCCGCTGGCATCATAACCGGCCAGGAACGCCACCGTCGTGCCGAGCGTGCCGAGCGGTGGCGGCCCGCCTGCATTGAGGTTCGACAACGAGCGGTTGAAGATGGCGCAGCCGTTGAATCCGGCGGCACGAATGGCCGGCGTGACAAGCGCGGCAATCGCATTTTCCGCATTCTGGATCGATGCCTGCGCCCCGGCCGATTTCGACATGCCGGATTGCGCAATATAAATACTGCTGACGGCGCCCAGCAATACGAGGCCGATCGTCATCGACACCATCAACTCGATCAATGAAAATCCGCGCGGCAGCCGACGATGCAAGCTCAAAGTATCGTTTGCGTGGTGAATTGCGCCAGGTTCGGCTGCCCCAGGGCCGACTGACTGGCGCCGCCCAGCTTGCCCTGGGCCGGGCTGTCGTCCCACTGCACGGTGATGGTCAGGAGCGTGCTGGTGCCCGAGGCGCTGGTGAGGAGGGCGCCGCTGCCGTTGGGAAGCTGGGCCAGGTCTTTTGCCAGCCAAAACCAGAGGTCATAGGTGACCAGCTGCGCGCCGGTACAGGTCGCCGTGCCGCAGTCCGCCGACGGCGCGGCCGGTACGGCGGCGGCACTGCCACTGGTCAGATTGCTAACGTTATAGTTGCCGTCGATGGCAGCCTGCCGGTTGGCGCGGATCCGGTCGACGATGTCGTAGGCCGACTGGACCGCCTGCTGCTTGGCATAGCTGGAGTTGTTGGCCTTGTTGGCCGTTAAAAGCATGCCGGCAATCCCGAGCATGCCAAAGGCCAGGACGAGGAAGGTGATCAGCACCTCGATCAGGGCAAAGCCGGCCGCGGGTCGTCGGCCTGCTTGCCGGGGCGTTTTCGTGCGGTTCAGGGACATGTCAGTGCGCCCCCCAGATTGCCTGCCCCTGCACCGGCCCCAGCTGGGACGAGCCGGTTGCCAGTACCTGCAGCGAGCGCGCATAGCCGGCGCCACGGTTGTCGCAGAACTTGAAATTGGCCGGCGTGCTGGCCAGTCCGCGCGGGTCGAACAGCACGCTGGCAGGGGCGGCACCGTTGACGAGCACCGGCGACAGGGTTGGCTCTTTCGGCCCGGTCTGATAGCTTTGCAACAGCAGGGCCGCCCCTGCCACCGGCGCGGTGGCGACGATCCAGCCCGCAGCCCAGTTCGTACCGCACGTCGCTGAATCGAGCGCCCCGCGCGGGCAAACGCCGACGTTGAGTTTTTTGGTCAGGGCGCTGGCACGCGCAAAATTCATGGCGTTCAACATCGCATTCGTCTGCGCGGTCGCACGGGTGTTCATCAACAGGCTAGTGAATGACGGAACGGCAATCGACATCAGGATCGCGCCGATCGCCATCGTGATCAGCAATTCGACCAGCGTGAATCCTCTTTTGCAGGAGCGCGCGCGCAGCACGATCCGTGTTGTTTCAAGCATGTCTTTCCCGATTTTATTGCCCGGAACGGCGACGCCTTGTCGCCATTGACTGTTTTCAGCAATGAAACATTTGACCCGCCAGCGCCGGCCAACGCTCAAAATTTCTCCTGGACAATTTTACGGCTCACATTTTTTAAGGCAAGTTGTTTTAAGTTAAAAGATATTTTTTAAGCAATTAAAAGTGGCTATTGTCTGCCTAAATGTCTCAAAAATACTCTATCTCCACGCTAGCGCGGTGATGCCGGGCCACTCGCAGCGTCTGCCTGCACGTCGTCTGATGCACCTGAACGCGGTCGTCTTCCCCATGCGCTGCCTGGCGGCGAGGCAATCGGCGTTTCCCGGAATATATGATTGAAAATCCTTCTGAGCCGACGCGGTACCTGCAGCGCCGCTGCGACTGCACCGCCATCGCCGCGCACATCGGCAAGGGCGTCGAACCGGCCTGACGCCGAAGTCGCAAAAGCGCATGGCCGAAATCCTCGGCACCGCCAGGAAAATGTTTGCTGATAACGGCTACGAAGACACCACCACGCTGGAAATTGCCCGGCACCTGGGCATTTCCGAGGCGACCGTGTTCACCTATTCTGGAAGCAAGCGCGAGCTATGCATGCAGCTCATCACCGACTGGTACGGCGAGATGAGCGCGGAGCCCGAGCGGGAGACGTTGCATGTGCGCGGCACGCATGCAGGGCTCAGCCGCATCGTCCGCAAGCACCTCAACGTGTTCATCCGCGACGGACGCGGGCTATGCGCTTCGGTCCTCATCGAAGGACGCACGCCCGACACCGCATTCGCCGGCTTGCTTACGCAACTGCAGCGACGCTAGACGGCGCCGCTCATGACACTGCTGGCCTCTGCACAAGCTTCGAACGAACTGCGCACCGACATACCCCTGCGACTCATGCGCAGCATGGTCTACGGGTCAATGGAACACGTCTTGTGGGACTGCATCATCAGCCACCGGGTGCCGGATCTGGAAGCCACCGCGCGCCAGGTCATTGCACTGCTATGGAATGCTTTTGTCCCCACGGGAAACGCACCTCGATGCACTGCGCGGCCTGAAAAACGACGTCGAACATGCCGTGCGCCGATTCAAGAATACGGCCGGACCGGCGGGCGATTCTGCCCCGAGCGATCGGTAACGGCGAAGGCGCGCGCTCGCCCTCCGCTACTGCGACTTCAGTAGATTCCACAACCCATCAAAGGCCACATGCCAGCTTCTTTCATCGACCTTCCCGGTCTGAGCTTTGCACACGGCGAAGACATCGCTGCGTTGCGCGAGACCGTTCGGCAGTTCGCGCAGGCCGAGATCGCGCCGCGCGCAAGAGACCGACCGCAGCGACCAGTTCCCGATAGATCTGTGGAAAAAATGGGCGGCCTCGGCCTGCTGGGCATCCGAAGAAAAACAGCTTTCCGACAAGAGCCGCGACGAAATCAATCACATGCGGCGCGAGTTCGACAGAAAATTCTGTGCGCTGCTCAGCCAGGGCGTTGCGAGGGGTGAATTCCTTGTCGGTGATGTCAATCCAACATCACTCGCAATCGGCGGCATCGTTAGCTGGTCCTATGTCTGGTATTGACCGCAAGGACGTCTGACCAAGGAAATGACAGCCCGGAAAATCACCAATCTGGTGTTGTCGATGCCTCGGATAAAAGGCGCATCCCGCTAAGGAGATGCCAAGCGATTTACTGCGCGATGCGTTTCATCAGGCAGGTTGCGTACGGTGACAGATGCCATTGCTATATTGCTTAGATAGGATGTCCATGCGTGCCTTAAACACCCATTGATATCATTGACGGCGTATTCGGGATGGTCGTTGCTCGACCAAGGCATTCATCGAGCTGAAGCGAAGTGATTCACCGAGTCAACCATGCGCAAACGACAATGTTGAATCGGTTCAGTCGCCGGAAACCATGTTTGGGCATCGTGGTTTGAATCGTCCATTGCCGGGTGCCGGGTTCAATTTTTCGGAATGCATTGAAGATGCGCTTCGATATGGTCCGCTGCAGCCTCCGGCGAGAGTCGGCTCACGTCAAGCACCAACGTCGTTGCAATGTCCAACGGAACGAGCAACGCATCTTCTGCACGCAGCGTGTCGAGGATTTGGACAGACTTCAGTTTCGACCCGGCGCGACGGGGGTCCATGAGCCGCTTGCGATTCTCGTCGGCATCGAGTGTCAGCACGACCGGTACGAGAACGTCGCCCCTGCGTCGTGCGAGCATGCAAATCTGTGCCCACCACCCGACTTCATCCTCGGCTATCGCGTTGGTCATCACCAACGGTTCACCGGCAGGTCGGTGTGCAAGGCATTCATACGCCGCTTCGCGCACGCGGTCGTACAAAGGCTGCCATTGCGGGTCGCTGCGGTCGCAGCATGCTGCGACGAGCTCAAGTAGGTGGTGGTTGTGGACAAACCTTGCCTCGAGTCGCGAGGCCAGCAATGCACCAATGGTTTTTTTGCCGGCGCCCGGCCAGCTGTTGATGTGAATAAGCATTCCGACCATTCCTGCGTGTGTGACATGCCAGTGTGGCAGACCATACCGTCGGTGCCAGAGCTTGAATTAATGTGAGCTTGGTACAACCCTATTCGCCCACGCGAACGATCAGGTGGCGTTGCCCCGCTCAAGAGCAGATGTCGAGGTTTTCGCTCAGCAGGTTGGCAAGACCACCACGCAGCAGGTGATAGCGGTACACCTGATACGACGGGCCGGCGAGGACCTGCTCTACGATCGGCGCAGCCAGCGACGGACCGCTGTCGCTGGCTGCGCCGAATTCAAATTGGCGTATGCGTGAGGCGTATCGATTCGGGTGGCAGTGCATGGCGCAGGGAGCGCGTGTTGCGGGCTACACAAGCGAGTTGCAACTCCGCAATGTGATTCGAGTCGGGGCGCAAGCGGCGGATGGGATGGGGGCAGATCCGGCGGCAGATCGTCTACAAGGCTGCCATGCGGGGTGCAGTCGTGGACATTGCCGTTCGCTGCTACCCGAGCAGCAAGACCTGCTCGGACTGCGGTGAAGTGTGTCGGTCACTACCCCTGTCGGTGCGCCGATGGACTTGCAGCGCTTGCGGCAGTGAGCATGGCCGCGATGGCAATGCGGCGATCAACCTGAGAAACCTGGCGGTGCGTTCCACCATGTCAGCCTGTGGAGAGGACGGCGCTGACCACAAGCGGTTGCTTGCGGCGAAACCGGCCTCGATGAAGCAGGAAGTCAACTGTGAATCGGTCCAGGCGGATTCGAGTAGGTATGACAGAACGGGTATTCAAGTCAAAGGCCGTCTCTCAAGGCCAAGCCCATCAGCCAACGCCGACAATTCCAAGCAGATCCGGTGCTGAGGCGGCTTGCTGCTGCAACCAAATGCGCCGAGGGCATGCAAGTTAACTTGCAAATTTGGTTTTCACATCATATTCTTCGGTTAGACTATAATTACTTTTTAACCGAGCAATTAATATCGAGCGTCAACGCTCGGTGATATAAAGGCGTGGCATGGCCAATTTTAAGGTAAAACCTGCGCGGCCGTCACCGCCGATCGTGTCGATCGAGCCAACGGTGTCGCCGATCATCACACGACGGTCCCTGGCGTCGATCGCAGCCATTGCAGAACGGGCCAGCAACATGTTGCTTGACGTGCGTGAGTCGATGCTCGCGCCCCACCCCCGCAAGCGCAGCCCGTTATACACCACGGCCCAAGTCGCCGCGCTGTGCAGAATCGACAAGGGTCGTGTTACTTATTTGACAACAAAAGGTGAGCTTCCTGTCGGGACGGCCAACGGCAGCGGCAAGAGCAAGGAATTCACCCTGGCAGAGGCACGCCAGTATGTGGCTGCCGAAGGTCCCTTTCAACCCCGACCGCCAGGCGTGAAGGGCAAGAAAATTGCAATCGGCAACTTCAAGGGAGGCGTCAGCAAAACCACGACCGCGATGACGCTGGCACAAGGACTGACATTGTTCGGTCGGCGCGTTCTGCTGATCGATCTGGACCCCCAGGCGTCGCTGAGTGCCTTGAATGGCGTGCTTGCCGACAGCGAAGTTGAAGAAGCCGAAACGGTATTGCCACTGATTTACGGAGAGCAACCGGATCTGCGCTACGCGATTCAAGAGACTTACTGGGATGGCATCGACCTGATCCCCGCGTCCGCAGCCCTTTTTTCTGCCGAGTTTTATCTGCCCTTCAAGCAAAGCAAGGACAAGAGCTTCCGATTCTGGAACATTTTGAACCAGGGGATCGAGCCTCTGTTGGATGACTACGATGCAATCATCATCGACACCCCTCCGGCACTGTCATACCTGACCATCAATGCGTTCATGGCAGCCGATGGCTTGATCGTGCCGACCCCGCCGAGTGCGCTCGACTATGCCTCGTCGACCCAATTCTGGAGTCTGTTTTCCGATCTCTCGACCAGCATGCAAGAGATCGTCCCGGATCTGGACAAGTCGTTTGATTTCATCAGCGTGTTGCTGGCAAAGGTCGATCAGACACAGGCGGCCACGCCAATCGTCCGGGACTGGATCCAGAAAACCTATGAAGGCATGGTACTGCCGGTCGAGATTCCAACGACAACAGTCACGCAAAGTGCGTCTGCGGAGTTCGGTACGGTCTATGATATTTCGCGATACGAAGGCAGCCTGCGCACCTACCAGCGCGCAAGGGAAGCCTACGACCGGTTCTCGGAACTTATTGATCAGCAGATCGTGGCGTTGTGGACAGCCGCGGGCAAGGAATAGTCATGTCAATCAAGGACCGTCTCGCAAACAAGTCGGCAACGATCGGCAACCTACCGCGCGCCGTGGGAGAGCCACCGGTCGCCAGTAAGCCCAAGACGGGCGCGGGCCAGCTTATGCAGTCGCTGCCGATGCTGGCAGAAAAAGATGGTGAGATCGCCGCGCTGCGACAGCAACTGGAAATATCCCGGGAAAACGTGGCAGCACTTGAGATTCCATTATCCGAACTCAATGAAGTTCCAGGCAGACGGCGGAAGCTGACTGCGGAGCAGTTTTCTGAGTTACGGGAGAACTTGCGAAACAACGCTCTGATGAGCGCCATCACGGTAAGGACACGACGTGATGGCGGGTATGAAATCATCTCGGGACACAACCGTGTTGCTGCGTTCAAGGAATTGGGGAAGGATCGGATACTGTCTGTGATCGTCAGCGCCAACGATGCCGAAACCGAACTTGGCGCGTTCTACGCAAACCTGCTGCAGACCGACCTGCCCGATTACGAGAAATTTCTGGGGTTTAAAAGGCGTCAGCAGGCAACGGGGAAGAACCAGGTGCAGCTCGCAAGCGAAGCAGGGGTCACGCGGTCGTTCGTATCGATGCTGATGGTGTTTGAAAGCCTGCCCGAAGAAATTACAGCGGTGCTGGATCAACGTCCGGAGCTAATTGGCGCCAATGCAGCCGAAGAGTTCATGAAGCTCATCCAGAAAGGCCGCGGCGCACAAGTGATTTCAGCAGTAAGAGCCATTGCGGATGAGGGAATGAGCCAGGCCGCAGCGGTGCGGATGGCGGCGAAAGATGCACAGGCGCAACCAGCAAGGGTGGAGTCAAAAAAGATTCGATCAGGAAAATCCGTTTTTGCCGAGTTGCGCGGTGCAGCGAAGGTGCTGCGCATAACGTTTCGGTCAGAAGACGAGCGCCTGCTGGCAGAGGAAGCAATTGCCGACGTTTTAAAGCGCATCGCAATGAACGCAAATCAGGCGTAGAGGTCTGTCAATTCAATTGACGCCTGCAAAATCAATGACTTAAAGAAATAAATAGCCAAGGAAACGCCATGAAAGTCTAGTTAAACAATTTTTTCCAGGCCTCAAAAAGCAAAAAACCCGGTGGGGACCGGGTTTTTATGCAAGTCATCTGAGGGCAAAGCCGCACGGAAGACACTCATCACTGACTGAATTCTATTGCGATGCGCCCCCTGATGCAAGAGGTATCACAACCTTTATGCATTTACGGAGCATTCATGAGCCTTCATGAAGCCGCCGGGGACCAACTTGCCCCAGCACCACGCAAGAACCTACCGAACCGCATTCTGCGCGCCTTCGACAACGCCATGCACCTGCAGGGGTTGAAGCGCGGCGTCAAGGACGCCCTGGCCGAGCTTTGCCGGTTCATTCCGCAGAACCGCCCTTTCGACACCGTCTTTGCCCACAAGGCCACCATTGCCCAGCGCATCGGCATGTCCGAACGCACGCTGTATCGCCATCTGGACGCGCTCGAAGCCGCGCAGTTGATCGAAACGCTGGAGCAGGATCGCAAGAGCCGCAACGGCCGTTTCTCGGTCGCCCGCATCCGCCTGACACGCAAGGCGGCCGCCCTCCTCGGCTTCATCGAGGCGCCGGAAGAACTGGCCCTGATCAACCCGGACGACGCCTGCGACGGCGCGCCGGCCACTTCTACCCTGCCCTGCGCTTCGACAAGCCAGTCGGACCAGCAAGCACCCTCACAAAACACCCCGGCCCCAGCAGTTATCCCCACCCCACCGTCTGCC
>JANXSS010000399.1 GCA_025356535.1 Herminiimonas sp. | reverse complement strand
CCTCGAACTCGGCTACGGCCAGGGGCTTTCGCTGGCAATCCATGCGGCTGCCTGCGAAGGCGAATTCTGGGGCACCGACTTCATGCCGGCGCATGCGGCAAATGCACGCGAACTGCTCGACGCCAGCGGCGCGCAGGCGCAGGTCTTCGATCAATCCTTTGAAGAATTCGCAGCCCGCACCGACCTGCCGCAATTCGACATCATCTGCCTGCACGGCATCTGGGCCTGGGTGTCTGACGCCAACCGCGCCGTCATCATCGACCTGCTGCGCCGCAAGCTCGCCTATGGCGGCATGGTCTATGTCAGCTACAACTGCGCGCCCGGCTACACGCCGGTGGCGCCGCTGCGCCAGTTGCTGAACCTGCATGCGGAGTTTGCCGGCGCCGCCGACACCGGCGTGGCCGGCAGGATCGATGCCGCGCTGGATTTCGCCGGGGCCGTGGCCGACAGCGGCGCTGCGTTCTTCGGCGAGAATCCTTTCGTCGGCGCGCACCTGGAAAAGATTCGCGACTATTCGCGCGACTACCTGGCGCATGAATATTTTGGCGGCAACTGGGAATTGATGCATTTCGCCCAGGTCTGCAAGCTGCTGGGCGAGGCCAAGCTCGATTTCGCGGCATCGGCGCGCCTCTACGACCATGTCGACGCCCTCGACATCGCACCCGAAGGCCGCCGCTTCCTGGCGGGGGTGGCCCATCCGGTCTTGCGGGAATCGGTGCGCGACTACCTCGTCAACCGCCGTTTTCGCAGCGATATCTTCGTCAAGGGTGCGCGCCGCCTGAGTCCTTCGCAGCAAACCGATCTTTTGATGGCGCAGCGCTTCATGCTGATGACGGCGCCGCAGGACATCGGCATGACCATCGACGCAGCGGCCGGCCCCTACAGCCTGCCGGCTGCGATCTGCCAGCCGCTGATCGCCATGCTGGCCACGGACGATTTCGCACCGAAGACACTCGAACAGCTCAGCGCGCATGCCGACCTCGCCGCCGTGCCGCTTGCCGAGCTGGTCGAAGCGCTGCTGCTGCTCAACGGCGCCGGCCACGTACATTCCGCCCAGGATGCCGACACCATCAACCGGGTCGAGGCGCGCTGCCGCAAGCTCAATGCCTTCATCCTCGACCGCGCCCGTTACGGCGACGCGATCGGCTGCCTGGCTTCGCCGGTGACCGGCGCGGGCGTGCGGCTGGCCCGTCATGAGCAGACGTTCCTGGCGGTGCGCGCACTGGGCCATGCGGCGCCGCCGTCGTGGGCGCAGTTCGTCTGGCGGCACGAGGGCGACCATGCAAGCCAGTTCAGGCAGACCGGTACGCTGTCGCCAGCCAGCGCCCGGCGCATGGCCGAACTGCTCGCGCAGGCAGAAGATTTTGCGGCCAGGCGCCTGCCGATCCTGCAGGCATTGCGCATCGCTTGAGGTTCAACGAAGGTCGGCCGCTTTCGGGCCGCATCGTCAACCCGCTTATTTCAGCGTCGCCGCCTGTGGCAGCGCTGCCGTCGTCCAGCCGCCACCCAGCGCCTTGATCAGCAGCACGCTCGCCGTCAGGCGGCGGTTGAGGATGTCGAGGGCGGCGCGCTCGTTGTTCAATGCGGTGGCCTGGACCTGGATCACGTTGAGGTAAGTGACGATGCCGGCCTGGTACTGGTTGTTGGTCAACTCGACCGAGCGGCGCGACAGTTGCACGGCCTCGTCCTGCACCAGCGATTCGGCCTCCAGGATGCGCAGCGCCGCCAGGTTGTCCTCGACTTCCTGGAAACCGGTCAGCACCGTCTGCCGGTATGCCGCCACCGTGCCGTCGTAGGCAGCGCTTGCCTGCTCGACCTGGGAGCGGCGCGCGCCGCCGTCGAACAGCGTTGCCGCCAGCGCCGGCCCGAACGACCAGAAGCGATTCGGCAGCGACAGGAGGTTGCCGATGGTGCTGCTCTGCGCGCCGCCGCTGGCCGAGAGCGACAGTTGCGGGAAGTACGCGGTTCTTGCAATGCCGATCTGCGCATTGGCCGCCTCGACGCGCCGTTCGGCTGCCGCGATGTCGGGGCGGCGCTCCAGCAGGTCCGACGGCAGGCTGACCGGGATCACCGGCACCGTGGCGGTCAGGGCGCCTGCTGCAATCGAAAAATTCGATGGCGCGCGGCCGATCAGCAGCGCAATCGCATGTTCGAGCTGCGCGCGCTGCACGCCGAGGTCGATTGCCTGCGCCTGGGTCGTCTTCAACTGCGTCTGCGCCAGGATCAGGTTGCTCTTGGCGACGATGCCGGCGTTGTACTGATTCTGCGTCAACTGCACCGAGCGCTGGTAGTCGGCCAGGGTGCGCTGCAGTAAAACCTTCTGGGTGTCGATGCTGCGCAGTGAAAAGTAGCTCTGTGCCAGTTGCGCCTGTGCCGACAGGCGGATGGCTTCCAGGTCGCCGGCGCTGGCCTGTGCGCCGGCCTGCTGCGCCTCGACGGTACGCTGCACGCGGCCCCACAGGTCGATCTCCCAGTTCGCATCCAGGCCCAGGGTGTTGCTGGTGCCGGCGCCGGCTGCGGCGTTCGCGGCGCTGCCGTTTGCCGGCACCTGCGTGCCCTGGCCGCTGCCGGTGCGCGCACTCGAGCGTTTCGACCCGAGGCTCGCGCCCACGGTCGGGTAGTAGCCGGAACGGGCCGACTGCACCAGTGCGCGCGCCTGGCGGTAGCGTGCCGCTGCCTGCGCCAGCGTCTGGTTGGAAATGCTGACCTGCGTCATCAGCGAATCGAGCAGCGGGTCGGCATAGACCTGCCACCAGATGCCGCGCATCCCGGCATCATTGGGCTGCGCGCGCTTCCAGCCATCGAGCTCCTTGTAGGCAGCAGGCGCTTCGACGTCCGGCCGGACATAGTTCGGGCCGATGGCGCAGGCGCTGAGCAGCAACGGCAGCAGGGCCAGCAGCGGCAGGTGGCGGTGGATCATGTGGGGTTTCCTTTCGGGCTGGCAGGTGCGACGCCGTGGTCGCGCTCGCCACGCCAGGCGTGCCAGCGGCGCCGGCTCCAGTTGCTGAAGCGGTCCATGTAGAGATAGACGACCGGTGTGGTAAACAGTGTCAGCAGTTGGCTCACCACCAGGCCGCCGACGATGGTGATGCCCAGCGGCTGGCGCAACTCCGAACCGGTGCCGGTGCCCAGCGCCAGCGGCAGGGCGCCCAGCAGCGCCGCCATGGTGGTCATCAGGATCGGCCGGAAGCGCAGGAGGCAGGCCTGGCGGATCGCCTCGACCGGCGTCTTGCCTTCCTCGCGCTGCGCCACCAGGGCAAAGTCGATCATCATGATGGCATTCTTCTTGACGATGCCGATCAAGAGGATGATGCCGATGAAGGCCATGATGTTGAGATCCATCTTGACCATCAGCAGCGCCAGGATAGCGCCCACGCCCGCCGACGGCAGGGTCGACAAAATCGTGATGGGGTGGACGTAGCTTTCGTACAGCACGCCCAGCACGATGTAGATCGTCAGCAGCGACGTCAGGATCAGGAACGGCACCGTTGCCAGCGACTCCTGGAAGACCTTGGCGGTGCCCTGGAAGCTGCCGCGAATCGTCGACGGCATGCCGCTTCGGGCAACCGCATTGTCGATTTCCCTGACCGCATCCGACAGCACCACGTCGGGCGCGAGGTTGAAGGAGAGCGTCATCGCGGCGAACTGGCCCTGGTGATTGACCGAGAGCGTGGTGGTGGTCGGCTCGTAGCGTGAAAAAGCCGATAGCGGCACCATCGCACCCGTTGCGGTGCGCACCTGGATCGCGTCCAGCGTTTCCGGCCGCTGCCAGTATTCGGGCGCCACTTCCATCACCACGTGATACTGGTTGCGCTGCGCATAGATGACCGAGGCCTGGCGCTGGCCGAAGGCGTCGTAGAGCACCGCATCGATCATGCGCGGCGTCACGCCGAGTCGCGATGCGGTGTCGCGGTCGATGGTCAGCGTGATCTGCAGGCCCTTGTCCTGCTGGTTGGTGTTGACGTCGGTCAGCTGCGGCACCTCCTTCAATGCCGCCAGCACCTTCGGCGACCAGCTCACCAGTTCCTCCAGGTTGTCGCCCTGAAGGGTGTACTGGTACTGCGCATTGGCCTGCCGGCCGCCGACGCGGATATCCTGCGACGCCTGCAGGAACAGCGTCGCGCCCGGCACCACGGCCAGCTTCGGCCGCAGCCGGTTGATGACGCCGTCGGCGCTGATGCCGCGTTCTTCCAGGGGTTTCAGGGAGATGAACATGTTGCCGGTATTGCGCTGGCTGCCACCCGTGAAGCCGGTGACGCTGGCCACCGCCGGGTCTTTGCGGACGATGTCGATGAAGGCCTGCAGCTTGGGTCGCATCGCCTGGAACGAGGTGGCCTGGTCGGCCTGGATGTTGCCCTGCAGCCGGCCGGTATCCTGCTGCGGAAAGAAGCCCTTCGGAATGACCGAATACAGGTAGACGTTCAGCACCACCACCGCCAGCATCAGCAGCATGGTCACGAAGGTATGTTCCAGCGCCCAGCCCAGGCCCGCGGCGTAGCGCGCGTGCAGCCATTGAAAGCCGCGTTCGCTTGCCATGTAGAGCCGGCCATGCTGCTTCTTTTCGGGTTTCAGCAGGCGCGCGCACATCATCGGCGTGGTGGTCAGCGACACCACCAGCGACACCAGTACCGCCACCGATAGCGTCACGGCAAACTCGCGAAACAGCCGCCCGACGATGCCGCCCATCAGCAGCATCGGAATGAACACCGCCACCAGCGAGATGCTCATCGACAGCACCGTGAAGCCGACTTCCCTGGCGCCCAGCAGCGTTGCTTCGAGCGGCTTCATGCCGGCTTCCATGTGGCGGGTGACGTTTTCCAGCACCACGATGGCGTCGTCGACGACGAAGCCGGTGGCAATGGTGAGTGCCATGAGCGAAAAATTGTCCAGGCTGTAGCCGCACAAGTACATGATGCCGAAGGTGCCCAGCAGCGACACCGGCACGGCCACGCTGGGAATGAGGCTCGCGCGCAGGTTGCGCAGGAACAGGAACACCACCAGGATCACCAGGCCGACCGAAATCGCCAGGGTGCGCTCGACATCGTGCAGCGAGGCGCGGATCGTCATGGTCTGGTCGAGCACCACGTCCATGTCGATGGCGCTCGGAATCGAGGCTTTGAGTTGCGGCATCATGGCGCGGATGCGGTCGACCGTTTCGATGATGTTGGCGTTCGGCTGGCGGTTCAGGATCACCAGCACCGACGGCCTGCCGTTTGCCATGCCGGCATTGCGCAGGTCTTCCACCGAATCGGTGATCTCGGCCACTTCGGAGAGCTGCACCGGCGCGCCGTTGCGATAGCTGACGATCAGCGAGCGGTACTGCGCCGCCTTCTGTGCCTGGTCGTCCGCATGGATCTGCCATTGCCGGTCGCCCTGTTCCAGGAAACCCTTGGGCTTGTTGGCATTCGTGCCGGAGAGCGCATTGCGCACATCCTCCAGGCCCACGCCGTACTTGTTGAGCGAATTGGGATTCAATTCCACCCGCACCGCCGGCAGCGAGCTGCCGCCGACCGATACCTGGCCCACGCCCGCGACCTGCGAGAGCTTCTGCTGCAGGACGGTGGAAGCGGCGTCGTACATCTGGCCCTGGTCCATGGTCGGCGAGGTCAGCGCCAGGATCATGATCGGTGCATCGGCCGGATTGACCTTGCGGTAGGTCGGGTTGCTGCGCAGCGTAGCCGGCAGATCGACCCGCGCCGCATTGATGGCCGCCTGCACGTCGCGCGCGGCGCCGTCGATGTCGCGCGAGAGATCGAACTGCAGCGTGATGCGCGCCGACCCGAGCGAACTCGACGAGGTGATTTCGGTGACGCCCGCAATCGTGCCGAGCTTACGCTCGAGCGGCGTGGCAACCGTCGACGCCATGGTTTCGGGACTCGCGCCCGGCACGCCGGCCGACACCGAGATCGTCGGAAAATCCACCTGCGGCAGCGGCGACACCGGCAAGAGGCCGAAGCTGACCATGCCGGCCAGGATGACGCCTACCGTCAGCAGCGTGGTGGCAACCGGGCGGCGGATGAAGGGCGCGGAGAGATTCATGTCTCTGCCACGGGTACCGGGCGCACCGCGGCGTCGGCCGGGCGCTCCTCTTTCGGCGCCAAGCGCTGCGCCAGCCGGTCGAAGGCCAGGTAGATCACCGGTGTCGTGAATAGCGTCAAAACCTGGCTCACGATCAGGCCGCCGACGATGGTGATGCCCAGCGGATGGCGCAGTTCCGAGCCGACGCCGCCGCCCAGCATCAGCGGCAGCGCGCCCAGGAGCGCTGCCATGGTCGTCATCAGGATCGGCCGAAAGCGCAGCAGGCAGGCCTGGTAGATCGCCTCGCGCGGCGCCATGCCTTCGTTGCGCTCGGCGTCGAGCGCAAAGTCGATCATCATGATGGCGTTCTTCTTGACGATGCCGATCAGGAGGATGATGCCGATGATCGAGATGATGCCCAGATCGCTGCCGGAGATCAGCAGCGCCAGCAGCGCGCCCATGCCGGCCGAGGGAAGTGTGGAGAGAATCGTGATCGGATGGATGTAGCTTTCATACAGGACGCCCAGCACGATGTAGACCGTGATGATGGCCGCCAGGATCAGCAGCAGCTGGTTCGTCAGCGACCCCTGGAAGGCCAGCGCCGCGCCCTGGAAGTTGGTCTGCGTGCTGGCCGGCAGGCCGATCTCCTTTTTTGCCGCGTCGATTGCCTTGACGGCGTCGCCCAGTGCCGCACCGGGCGCGAGGTTGAAGGAGATGGTCGTCGCCGGCAGCTGGCCGATGTGGCTGACCACCAGCGGCGTGGCCCGTTCGGTCAGCGTCGTCAGGGTACTGAGCGGTATCTGCGTGCCGCCGGTGCCGGCCACGTAAATGGCGTTCAGGGCCGCCGGTCCCTGCTGGAATTCCGGCTTCAGTTCCAGGATCACGCGGTACTGGTTGGTCTGCGTGAAGATGGTGGAAACGATGCGCTGGCCGAAGGCGCTGTAGAGCGTGCTGTCGATGATCGCCGGCGTCACCCCGAGGCGCGAGGCGGTGGCGCGGTCGATGACGAGCGCTGCCTGCAGGCCGGCATCCTGCAGGTCGCTGGTGACGTCACGCAGTTGCGGCAACTGCGCCAGGCGCTCGACCAGTTTCGGCGTCCAGATCGAGAGCTGCTTGCTGTCCGGGTCTTCGACCGTGAACTGGTACTGGGTGCGGCTGACGCGCGTTTCGATCGTCAGGTCCTGCACCGGCTGCATGAACAGCGAGATGCCGCCGACCTGCGCGAGATTTTTCTGCAGCCGGGCGATCACCACCGAGGCCTTGTCGCGCGTGCCGTGGGGTTTCAGGTTGATCAGGATGCGCCCGCTGTTCAAGGTCGTGTTGCTGCCGTCGACGCCGATGAACGACGACAGGTTGTCGACCGCCGGGTCCTGCAGGATCACGTGCGCCAGGGCCTGCTGGCGCTGGCTCATGGCGGCAAAGGAAATCGATTGCGGCGCCTGCGAGATGCCCTGGATGACGCCGGTATCCTGCAGCGGGAAAAACCCCTTCGGCACCAGCACGTACAAGAGAGCCGTCAGCGCAAAGGTCGCCACTGCGACGATCAGCGTGAGCGTCTGGCGCTCCAGCACCCAGTTGAGCCAGCGGCCGTAGCCGGCGATGACGCGGTCGAAGTATTCGCCCGACTTCTTGTAGAACCAGCGCTGTTTTTCTTCGGGGGTGTGATGCAGCAGGCGCGCGCACATCATCGGTGTGAGTGTCAGCGAAACGACGGCCGACAGGATGATGGTGACCGACAGCGTGATGGCGAATTCGCGAAACAGCCGCCCGACCACATCGCCCATGAAGAGCAGGGGAATCAGTACCGCGATCAGCGAGATGGTCAGCGACAGGATGGTGAAGCCGATCTGCGCCGAACCCTTCAGGGTCGCTTCCATGGGCGAGTCGCCCTGTTCGATGTAGCGGGCGATGTTCTCGATCATGACGATGGCATCGTCGACCACGAAGCCGGTCGAGATCGTCAGCGCCATCAATGTCAGGTTATTGAGTGAAAATCCGGCCAGGTACATCACGCCGAAGGTGCCCACCAGCGACAGCGGCACCGCCACGCTAGGAATCGCGGTGGCTGCAAGGTTACGCAGGAACAGAAAAATCACCATCACCACCAGCGCCACCGACAGC
>JANXSS010000387.1 GCA_025356535.1 Herminiimonas sp. | reverse complement strand
CGGCAAGATCCGGCCCGGCGAGGGGTATCACTGAACGCGCAAGGAGGGTGGACCGACATGCCTGAAAACTTTTTCCGGCGCTGGTCGCAGCGCAAGGCGGCTGCCGCCGAAACGGCGCAGCCGGACGCGCATGCGGGCGACGCCTTGCAGCCGGCAGAGTCGGCCGCCGCCAGCATGCCAAGCCTGGCCGACGTTGCCGCGCTTGCCGGCGACGCCGACTATGGCGTTTTCGTCGGCGGCACGATCGACCGCGTCGTGCACCGGGCCGCCATGAAAAAACTGTTTTCCGATCCGCACTTCAACATCATGGATGGGCTCGACATCTATATCGACGACTACAACCGGCCTTCGCCGCTGTCGGCTGCAATGCTGGGGGCGCTGGAGCATGCGCGCAGCACGCTCGCGCCGCAACCGGCGTGGCAACAGGTCGCGCCGCAAACCGATGCAGACGCTGCCACCGGGGGATGTGCCGGGCCAGCAGACATCCCGGACGAACGGGGCCGGGAAAGCCGGCATGCGGCGCCGGACGCACGGCCGGATGCAGTGCCGGCTGCAGAGCCGGATACAGAGCAGGGCAGCCCGCAATCCAGCGAGCCGGACGCTGCAGGCACTGCCCCATCGGCCGCACCGACGCTAACCGCAACGCCATCGACGCCATCAACCCGCTCAACGCCGGACCAATCATGACGACGACCTACCGCCTGTGCAGCTGCAATCGCACCATGCCCTTGACGGCCATCTCGGGCGAGCGCCTGGGCGCCGCACTGGGCACGGCGGCATTGCCTGTGGCCACCCGGCTGTGCGGCGCCCCGTCCGAGGCGTTCGTGCAGGCGGCGGGCGAAAGCGAGGTGCTGGTGGTCGGCTGCACCCAGGAGCGCGCATTGTTTCGCGAGCTTGCGCAGGCAGGCGGCGCGCCGGCGCCGCTACGCTTCGTCAACCTGCGCGAGAGCGGCGGCTGGGGTGCGCAGGCCGCGGCGGCGCTGCCGAAGATGGCCGCGCTGCTGGCCGATGCCGCGCGGCCCGACCCCGATCCGCTGCCCGGCGTGCACTACCGCAGCGACGGGCGCCTGTTGATCGTCGGCGCTGCCACGGCGGCGCTGGCATGGGCGCAGCGGCTGCAGGAGACGCTGCAGGTGACGGTGCTGCTGACCGGCGGCACGGCCGGCGCGGCACTGCCGCTCGAACGCACCCATGCGGTGCTGTCGGGCGCCGACGTGCGCATCGGCGGCTGGCTCGGCGCCTTCAAGGTGACCTGGCGCCAGGACAATCCGATCGACCTCGACCTGTGCGTGCGCTGCAGCGACTGCATCGCTGCCTGCCCGGAGCAGGCAATCGATTTCGATTACCAGGTCGATGCCGGAAAGTGCCGGCGCCATGGCGACTGCATCAGCGCCTGCGGCGCGGTCGGTGCGATCGATTTCGCTCGCGCCGGTGCGGCGCGCGAGGCGGATTTCGACCTGGTGCTGGACCTGTCGCCGGTGCCGCTGCTGACACGCCACGCCCTGCCGCCGGGATACTTCGCGCCGGGCCTTGACCCGGCCGCGCAGCTCGGCGTGGCAAGCCGGCTGGCAGGCATGACCGGCACGTTCGAAAAGCCGAAGTATTTCCAGTACCGCGAACGCCTCTGCGCGCACGCTCGCAACCGCAAGACCGGTTGCAGCGCCTGCATCGATATCTGTTCTGCGCAAGCCATTGCCGCCGACGGCGACCATGTGCGCGTCGATTCCAGTCTCTGCGCCGGATGCGGCGCCTGCGCCACGGTCTGTCCGAGCGGCGCCCTGCGTCATGCCAGTCCGGGCGTGCCCTACACCGGCAGACGCCTGCGGCGCCTTCTGGCAACCTATGCCGCGGCCGGCGGCGAGCAGGCCTGCCTGCTGCTGCACGACGATGAACACGGCACCGAACTGATCGGCCAGCTCGGCCGCCTGGCCAAAGCCGGGCGCGGCATCAAGGGCATGCCGGCCTGCATGCTGCCGCTGGCGCTGCAGCATGTGGCCTCGTGCGGCATCGACACCTGGCTGGCGGCGCTGGCCTACGGCGCCGTGACGGTGCGCATCCTGGTCACCGGCCATGAGGCAGCCGACTACATCCGGATGCTGCGCCAGCAGGTGCGGCTGGCGCAGGCGATCCTGCTCGGCTTCGGTTATCCGGCCCGACGCATCGACCTGCTCGAAGCGGCAACGGCGCCGGCCTTCGACCAGGCGCTGCAGGCGACATCCCATGCCGGCGTACCGCTGCCGTCGGCGCGCTTCGACCTGTTCGAGGACAAGCGCAACAGCCTGGACTTTATCTTCGCGCATCTGCAGGCGCATGCGCCGCTTGCAGCCGAGCAGTTTGCCTTGCCGCCCGGCGCGCCTTTCGGCAGCCTCGACGTCGACCCGGCACGTTGCACGCTGTGCATGGCATGCACCGGCGCCTGCCCGGCGGCGGCGCTGCAGACGGCGTCCGAGCGGCCGCAGTTGCGCTTCATCGAAAAAAACTGCGTGCAATGCAGCTTGTGCGTGCAGACCTGTCCGGAACAGGCGATCACGCTGGTTCCGCGCCTGAACCTGTCGGCAGCGGCACGCAGCCCGGTGGTGCTGCACGAGGGGGCGCCATTTCACTGCATCGGCTGCGGCACGCCGATCGGCAGCGTCAAGGCGGTCGACAACCTGTTCGCAAAGCTCGGCGGCCATGGCGCGTTTGCCGACCACCCCGAGCGCCTGCGCATGTGCAGCGATTGCCGGGTGGTCGCCATGATGTCGCCGGCACGGACGTAAAAAATTTTGATTTCAATCAAATCATAGGGCGGCCCTGTCGGTGCCATTCGGGTGCGGATCGGGTCTATTTGAGATGAACGACATTGCAGCAAGCGCAACCCTGGTCAGGCCGGACGCCTGCGAAATGCATGTGCCCGCAGCGGAAGAACAGGCGCGCGCCGATTTCTATGCGCTGCTTGCGGCGTTGCTGCTGAAGGCGCCGCCGACGTCGCTGCTGCATGCATTGGCCGAGGCGCCGGTTCTGCAGTGCGCACGCGCCGGCCCTGGCATGCCCGAGCCGCCACTTTCCCGGGCATGGCGCGAACTGGTCGATGCCGCCGGACGCCTTGGCGCGGCAGCCATCCATGAAGAATTCGATCTGCTCTTCATCAGCGTCGGTACGCCTGCAGTCAACCCCTACGGCTCGCGTTACCTGGCCGGCTTCATGATGGAAAAGCCGCTTGCGGCGCTGCGCGACGATCTGCGTGCGCTGGGATTATCCCGCACGGCAGGCTGCGGCGAACTCGAAGACCATCTGGGTGCGTTGTGCGAAGTCATGCGTCTTCTGGTCGCCGGAGGCGGGCCGGACTGCGGGCGCAGCATCGCACGGCAAAAGGTTTTCTTTTTCCGGCATGTCGCGCCGTGGTATCGCCGCTGCCTCGACGACATGCAGGGTGTCCGTGGTGCCGACTTCTACCGGTCGGTTGCAAGCTTCGCGCAGGCTTTTTTCGCGGTCGAATCCGAAGCCTTCGAAATCGCCGACGCAGACACCGGCGCCGCTGCGCCGCCCGATTTCATTTTCGAGGAAACAGATCATGCATGAGTTCGCGGGAGAGCCGGCCAGCATCCGGCGCCGCGTGTTTCTGGCAGGCGTCGTCGCTGCACCGGTGGTGGCGGTCGGCATGCTGCTGCAGCGGGCGCAAGTGCCGCAACCGGTTGCGGCTGCATTGCCGGTCCCGGCGCCTGCCGGCCTTGGCTACCGGGAGACCGATCACGTGCGCCGGTACTACCGCAGTGCCGCCTATTTCTGAGAGGCCGCGTTCATGACACTGGTAAAGACTTCCACCGCCGCAGGTGCCGGCGGCCCGCACTTGCAGCGCGGCGCGCACCAGGCAGCGGCGACGACGCTGACGCGGCGCGGCTTCCTGGTGCGCGCCGGCCTGAGCGCGGGCGCGGGCATGCTGGCGCGCGAACTGCCGCTCTCCGTCATCCAGCCGGCCGCTGCCGCCGAGACACATGCCGCGCCGGCGGCCGGCAAGATCGAAGTCAAGCACACGGTATGCAGCCACTGCTCGGTCGGCTGCTCGGTCGAGGCGATCGTGCAGAACGGCGTCTGGGTGCGCCAGGACACCGCCTTCGATTCGCCGCTGAACCTCGGCGCGCATTGCGCCAAGGGCGCCTCGGTGCGCGAACACGGTCATGGCGAGCACCGCTTGCGCTATCCGATGAAGCTGGTCGCCGGCAAGTACCAACGCATCACCTGGGACCAGGCGATCAACGAGGTCGGCGACCGGCTGCTGCAGATCCGCGAAAAAGCCGGCCAGGATGCGGTGTTCTGGATCGGCTCGTCCAAGCACAACAACGAGCAGTCCTATTTGCGGCGCAAGTTCGTCTCGATGTGGGGCAGTAACAATACCGATCACCAGGCCCGGCTGTGCCATTCGACCACCGTCGCCGGGGTTGCCCAGACCTACGGCTACGGCGCGATGACGAATTCGTTCAATGACCTGCGCAGCACCAGGGCGCTGCTGTTCATCGGCTCCAATCCGTCGGAAGCGCATCCGATCTCGATGCTGCATCTCTTGCATGCGAAGGAGCAGGGCGCGCAGATGATCGTGGTCGATCCGCGTTTCACCCGCACGGCGCGCTTCGCCCACCAGTACGTGCGCATCCGGCCCGGCACCGACATCGCGTTCGTCTGGGGCCTGCTCTGGCATGTCTTCGAGAACGGCTGGGAAGACAAGGAATTCATCGCCGCGCGCACCCACGGCATGGATGCGGTGCGAACCGAAGTGGCGAAATGGACGCCGGACAAGGTATCGGATGTGACCGGCATACCGGAGGCCACCGTCAGGCTGGCCGCCGAAACCATGGCGCACAACAAGCCGTCGACCGTCATCTGGTGCATGGGCATCACCCAGCATCACGTGGGCACCGCAAACGTGCGCGCGCTGTCGATCCTGCAACTGGTGCTGGGCAATATCGGCGTGGCCGGCGGCGGCGCCAACATCTATCGCGGCCACGACAACGTCCAGGGCGCCACCGACATCGGGCCGAATCCGGATTCGCTGCCGGGTTACTACGGCCTGGCCGAAGCGGCGTGGAAGCATTTCGCAACAGTCTGGGAGGTCGACTACAACTGGCTGCAGGGCCGCTTCGCTTCCAAGGCCCTGATGGAAAAGCCGGGCACGACGGTTACCCGCTGGTTCGATGCGGTACTGGAAAAAAACGAATTCGTCGACCAGCCGAGCAACCTGCGCGCGGTGCTCTACTGGGGCCACGCGCCCAACAGCCAGACCCGCCTGCCGGACATGAAGGCGGCGATGCAGAAGCTCGACATGCTGGTGGTGATCGATCCGTATCCGACCATGACGGCGGCCATGCACGGCCGCACCGATGGCGTCTACCTGCTGCCGGCCACCACCCAGTTCGAAACGCAGGGGTCGTGCACGGCATCGAACCGCAGCATCCAGTGGCGCGAGCGGGTGATCCAGCCGCTCTTCGAATGCAAGACCGATCATGAAATCATGTATCTGTTTGCAAAGAAGTTCGGCTTTGCGCAGGAGCTTTGCAAGAACATCAAGGTGGTCGACAACGAACCGGTGATCGAGGACATCCTGCGCGAGATAAACCGCTCGTGCTGGACCATCGGCTACAGCGGCTGCTCGCCCGAGCGGCTGAAGCTGCACATGCAGAACAAGCACACCTTCGATCCGCGCACGCTGCGCGCCGAGTCCGGTCCCTGCAAGGGCGACTACTACGGCCTGCCGTGGCCGTGCTGGGGCACGCCGGAGATGAAGCATCCCGGCACGCCGGTGCTCTACGACCTGTCGCGACCGGTGGCCGAAGGCGGCCTGCCGTTTCGCGCCAACTGGGGCGTGGAGCACAAGGGCGACAGCTTGCTGGCAGCGGACGGCTCGGCACCGGCCGGCAGCCAGATCGATACCGGCTACCCCGAATTCGATCACGTGTTCCTCAAACGCCTGGGCTGGTGGAGCGAACTGAGCGCGGCCGAACAGGCGCAGGCAGAAGGCAAGAACTGGAAGACCGATCTGTCGGGCGGCATCATCCGGGTGGCCATTGCGCATGGCTGCGCGCCGTACGGCAACGCCCGCGCCCGCTGCAATGTCTGGAATTTTCCCGACCCGGTGCCGGTGCATCGCGAGCCGCTGATGTCGCCGCGGCGCGACCTGGTGGCAAGGTATCCGACCTATGACGACAAGGCCAACTTCTGGCGCCTGCCGACGCTCTTCAAGTCGGTGCAGGCAAAGGATTTTTCGAAGGACTATCCGTTGATCATGACCTCCGGACGGCTGGTCGAATACGAAGGCGGCGGCGATGAAACCCGTTCGAACCCGTGGCTGGCCGAGCTGCAGCAGGCGATGTTTGTCGAAATCAATCCGCAGGACGCCCTGCAGATCGGCGTGCAGACCAAGGAGTTCGTCTGGGTCGAAACCCCGACCGGCGCACGCCTGAAAATCCACGCCATGGTCACGCCGCGGGTGCCAACCGGCACGGTCTGGATGCCGTATCACTTCGGTGGCTGGTGGATGGGTGAAGACTTGCGCAAGCACTACCCGGAAGGCGCTGCGCCGATTGTTTTGGGCGAGGCGGCCAACACCGGATGGACCTATGGCTACGACGTTGTCACCATGATGCAGGAAA
>JANXSS010000379.1 GCA_025356535.1 Herminiimonas sp. | reverse complement strand
TATTCACGTACCGGTAAGACAGCGCTCGGGTAAAAAGGTGCGTAATCGATCAACTACGAACAGCCATCGATCACAATTTTTGTTTGCCTTCATTGCCTGGGATGTATGGACTCCATGGTTGCGCGCGGACCGGGCCTTTGGTTTTCCATACGACATTGAACTGACCATCGCCCTTGATTTCACCAATCATGACCGGCTTATGCAAATGATGATTGGTGGCGTCCATCGTCAACATAAATCCGGACGGTGCTTTGAAGCTTTGTCCGCCCATGGCCGCGATGACTTTATCGGTATCGGTGGACTTGGCTTTTTCTACGGCTTGTTTCCACATATGGATACCGACGTAGGTCGCTTCCATCGGGTCGTTGGTCACGACGGTATTGGCATTCGGCAGTTTGTTGGCAACGGCGTAGGCTTTCCATTGTTTGATGAAAGCGGTGTTAACCGGATTCTTGACCGACTCAAAATAATTCCACGCTGCCAGATGACCGAGCAAAGGCTTGGTATCGACGCCGCGCAATTCTTCTTCACCGACCGAGAAGGCGACCACGGGAACGTCGGTTGCCTTCAGGCCGGCATTGCCCAGCTCTTTGTAGAACGGCACATTCGAGTCGCCATTGATCGTCGAAATGACGGCGGTCTTGCCACCTGCAGAAAACTTCTTGATGTTGGCGACGATGGTCTGATAATCGGAGTGGCCGAACGGCGTGTAGACTTCGTCGATGTCGCTGTCCTTGACGCCCTTGCTGTGCAGGAAAGCGCGCAGGATCTTGTTGGTAGTGCGCGGATAGACATAGTCGGTGCCGAGCAGCATGAAGCGCTTGGCGCCGCCGCCATCCTTCGACATCAGGTATTCGGTTGCGGGAATGGCCTGCTGGTTTGGCGCCGCGCCCGTGTAGAAGACATTCTTTTCCAGTTCCTCGCCTTCGTACTGCACCGGGTAGAACAGCAGGCTGTTCAATTCCTTGAAGACCGGCAGCACCGATTTGCGCGACACCGATGTCCAGCAGCCGAAGACCACGGCGACCTTGTCCTGCCCGACCAGCTGGCGCGCCTTTTCCGCAAACAGCGGCCAGTTCGATGCCGGGTCGACGATCACCGCTTCGAGCTTCTTGCCCATCACGCCGCCCTTTGCATTGATCTCGTCGATCGTCATCAGTGCGACGTCTTTGAGCGACGTTTCCGAGATGGCCATGGTGCCGGAGAGCGAATGCAGGATGCCGACCTTGATCGTGTCGGCTGCCTGCGCCGGCAACAGCGGCGTTGCCATCATCAGGGTCAATGCGCCACCAGCGGTGGCTTTCAAGAAGGTACGACGGGTCATGTGGACTCCTGGACTGGAACGATGAAGGGGGGTGTTTCTGAGGGAATGCTTTAGCAGAATGCGTGCCATCGACACAACGCGCTTTTGGTGCATGCGGGCAGCGAATGCATCCCTGGCAAAGCCGCAGGCGCACCCGTGCGGTGCGTTTTGCCGGACATGCACCGGCGATGTGACCAAAGGCGTGCAGGGTGACGGTTGCACGCATTGGGCTTGCCGACTTGCTATGATGCGCGATTGCGTACAGCGCCCATGACTGACGGTTCCAATGTTCGATTTTCTTTTCAAACGCAAGAAATCCGCTGCAACCGCCCCGGATGTAAAAACCAAAAACACCGTCGCGGTACCCGCACCGCCGCCGCCGCCACCGGCGGCGGTGCTGCGCCAGCAGGCGCTCGATCAGGCAGGATCGGTTGGCAGCGACGAGGCAGCCGCCGTGCGCTTCATCCTTTCATCCGGCGTTGCCGAGGCGCGTCTGGTGGCAGCGCAAGCAGTTCACGGCAAGGGCCATCTCGAGCAGGTCTACAAGGCCATGCGCGAGACCGACCGTCGGGTCGCAAAACTGATGCAGCAGCGCCTGGCCGTCCTCGCGCAGCAGGACCTGGCACACCAGCGCGCGCAGGCAGTGCTGGCGCAAGCCGAATCGCTTTGCGACGAGCCGGCATTGCGGGCAAACCAGGTGGTGGCCGTGGAACGCGACTGGCAGGCGATCGGAGCGCCACCGTCGGCAGCCGCTGCAGCCTTTACGGCAGCGCACCGCAGGCTCGAACAGCGCCTGCAGGCGCAGGCCGCATTGCAGCGCATGGTGCTGGACGCGAGCGCGAAGCTGCGCGGCATTCTTGCAGACGAGAGTGCGTCGCACGCGACGATTGCAGGCGCGGCGCAGTCGGCCGGCAACACGCTGGCCGCAGCCACGCAGCATGCGGAGCTGCCCAGCCTGCCCAAACAGCTGCTGCCCGAACTGGCGCGCCTGCATGAGCGACTGCAGCAGGCAAGCAGCGCACTCGATGCCGCTGCGGCCAGCATCGCCGCACGCGAAGCCGCCCTCGATCTATGGGAGGCGCAGGCGGCGATGCCGTCTGCGCCCGTCGATTCGACGGGCATCGTTGTCGACAGTGCCGACAGTGCCGACAGTGCCGACAGTGCCGATCGAGCCGACAGTGTCGACAAAATCGACGTAGCCGACAAAGCCGACAGTGTCGACGTAGCCGACGTAGCCGAAGTAGCCGACAGCGCCGATATTTTTGACACTGCCGACGCGTCCGGTGCTGCAGATGCTCCGATCACCCCGGAAACCGATACCGCAGGCGACCTGGCGGCTGCTCCCGCTGAGCCAGCCACGCCGCAGGCAACTGCAGTGCAAGGCCTGCCAACGATCGCAACGCTGCAGCAGGCCTGGCGCGCCTTGCCGGTCGTAGCCGACCCGGTGCGCAGGGACGCGCTGCAGCAGCGTTTCGACGTCTTGCTGGCGCGCCTGAAGCCGGCGCCTGCGCCGGTGCCGCCGTCAAGGGCGCGTACCGCGTCCAAAGCTGCCGGCAACACAGTCGGCAGCATGCAGGAGGGTTTGCAGGCGCATGCGCCGAATAGCACCGTAGCCCGCAACGGCGACACCGAAGAACAGCGCCAGCAGCGCGCCGCGGCGCTCGAAGCCCTGCAGGCAGCGCTCGAGGAAGGCGCGCTGCAGCGTGCAATGGAAGCCGACCGGCTGCTGCGCGGCCTCGATCAGGAGGGCAGCCGGGCGACGACATCGCAGCAGTCGGCCCTGAATGCGGCGCGCGCCGAACTCGGTCGCCTGCAAGGCTGGGCCCGCTGGGGCGGCACGGTATCGCGTGAGGAATTGCTGGCCGCGGTCGAGGCGCTGCCGGCGCAGGAACTTGCGATCACCGAACTGGCAAAGAAAGTCGGCAGCATGCGCGAACGCTGGCGTGCGCTCGATGCCTCGGCCGGCCCGGCGCCGCGCGCCCTCTGGCTGCGCTTCGACACCGCCTGCACGACGGCCTATGCGCCGGTGGCAGCCCACTTCGCCGTCCTGTCGCAGGAGCGCGCCGCCAATGCGCAGAAGGCGCAGGAGCTGATCGATGAAGTCACCGGATTCGTGCAGGGCGCCGGCCTGCCTGCAGCACAGGCAGAGTCAACCGACTGGCGCTCGCTAGCCGCCTTCTCCCAGCGCGTGCGCACCCTGTGGCAGCGGCTCGGGCCGATCGAACGCAAGGAGCACAAGCGTCTCGGCGCGGCATTTGCGCAAGCGCTGCAACCGCTGGCCCTGCAGCTTGAATCACGTCAACAGGAAGAACTGGCCGCGCGCCAGGCGCTGATCGACGAGGTGGCGGGACTGCCGCCGCAGGCGCGCGATACGCCGGAGCGCCTGCAGGCACTCCAGGCGCGTTGGCAGCAGGCCGCCAAGGCCTTTCCCCTGACGCGCCAGGAAGAGCAGGCAAGCTGGCTGCGCTTCCGGTCGGCATGCGACGCCGTTTTCACTGAAAGAAAAAATGCCGGCGCCGCAGCAGATGCGCAGCGCAACGCCGGCCTGTCGCAGAAACAGGAACTTTGCGCAGTGCTCGAACGCAGCGTGGCCGATGTTGCGTTGACGGCGGGGCAACGTGCGGCCTTGCTGCGCGAGACGCGGGCGCAGTGGGACGCGGCCGGCCCGGTGCCACGCGCCGCACAGGCGACATTGCAGGCCCGCTTCGAGGCAGCCGTGCAGGCAATCGAGGCGCACCGGGTGGCTGGTCAACAGGCGGCGGCCCGGCGGCAGGCAGAAGCGGTCTGTGCATGCCTGGCGCTGTGCCAGCAAGCCGAGCACTTGCTGCTGGCACAGGACACGGGCGCCGTCGCTGCACTGGCCACGCGATGGCCGCAGCCGGCGGCGCCGAACGGTGAATTGGAGCAGGCACTGCGTCGTCGCTTCGATGCCGCCCTTGCGGCTGCAGCAGCCAACGACGCAGCGCATGCCCACCTGTTGCAAACCAATCAGGCGCCGCGCGACGCGGCGTTACTGCGCCTGGAAGTCGACTACGCGCTCGAGTCGCCGCCCGCATTCCAGCGCGAGCGTCTGGCCTTGCAGGTCGCGGGCCTGCAGTCGACCTTCAGGGCCGCCAATACAGGCGATCAACAATCGGCACGCACCCGCGTGGCGCAGTTGTGCGCCTTGCCGGCAGCGGCAGACAACGTCGCCATGCAGCGGATCACGCGCGTGATCCAAGCCATGCACATCGAGGGCTAAGCGGCGGCAAAACGCTTCCCCGATCCCTGCACCGGGCGCGTGCAGGATTCGTTGCTGCACATGCCACTCCTATAGTTCTACATCGGCTGTCGCGGCTGTCCTATAGGCGGCTGAATTCTCACGCATTACGCTCTGTCCACCGATGCGAAAATCGCACGTTCAAAGGAGTGATCATGACGAATACGAATGAGACCATCACGACCCATACCGTCGCTGGCGCCGAACCCACGGTGGTAGGCACTTCCGGCGGCACGGCAGGGACCACGCCGGGAACGACGCCAGGAGCCCCGACAGGAAGCGCCGCCGGCAACAGCATGGACATCACCTCGGGCATGGCCGGCAGCACCATGGACGCCGGCCTGACCGGCGGCACCGGTGCTGGTGGCGCCAGCAGCACCAGCGCCACCAGCGGCATGACCGGCACGACATCGAGCCTCGGCGCCCGCGACAGTTCCGGCATGCTGACCGGCCTGTTTCGCGACCGGGAAAGCGCCGAGCGCGCCTATGAATCCGTTGCATCGCGCGGCTATGACAATAAGGACGTCAACCTGGTGATGTCGGATGAAACCCGCAAGCGCCATTTTTCCGGCGACGCCGCCGCTCAGACCGAACTGGGCAGCAAGGCAGCGGAGGGTGCCGGCATCGGTGGCGCGATCGGCGGCACGCTGGGCGCGATTGCCGCTGCCGTGGCGGCAATCGGCACCTCGCTGGTGGTGCCGGGCATCGGTCTGGTCGTTGCCGGCCCGCTGGCAGCCGCACTGGCCGGCGCCGGTGCCGGCGGCGTCACCGGTGGCCTGCTCGGCGCACTCATCGGCTGGGGCATCCCGGAGGAGCGCGTCAAGCATTACGAAGCCGGTATCCAGGAGGGCGGCATTTTGATGGGTGTCCAGCCACGCTCATCGGAAGACGCGCAATACCTGGCCGAGCAATGGAAGACCCATCGTGGCGAGCATGTGTATCAGTAAGTCACTGCCAGCGCGATGACGACATGCTGCAGCCCGATTGCTGCATGCGGACGTAAAAAAGCCCGCCGATTTTGTCGGCGGGCTTTTTCGTGTGATGGCGAAAGATGCAGCTGCTGCGCGTGCGTCGGCCGGTCATGTGACCGGCTTTGTGCAGACTCGAACCGCTGCGTCCTGCAGCCGCTTTATTTCTTGCCGCGGCCCGCGGTTTTTTCTGCAGCTTGCGTGAACTGGGAAACGGCGCTGTTGAGGTTGCCTTCCAGCGCTTCGACTGCCTGCTTGGTGGTCTTCGTCAGTTGCTCGTAGCCGGCGTTTGCATTGCCCAGCGCCGACTTCATCATGGCGACCATCTGCTCCGAACCTGCCGGCGCGTTCTTGGTGACTTCTTCGACCAGCGCCAGTACCTTGCGGTTGGTTTCGGCGATCTGCGCTTCGGCGGCCTAGGTGAATTCAGCCTGGCTGCTCGAGGCGATGTTTGCCAGATGACGGCCGTAAGCCACGGCTTTTTCTGCAGTCGGCTGCGCCTGGGCTGCCGTCAGTGCCATGAATGCCTGCGGGTCCTTGACGGCCATGAGCTGCTGGGCGGCGACGGTGGACTCTTCCAGGGACGCCTTGACGACGTTCATGTTCAGGTCGACGATCTTTTCGACGCTTTCGAATGCCTTGTTGGTCAGCGCGGTGATCATCGCCAGCTGCGCTTCGAAATGGCTCTTGGTGGCTGCTGAGAATTCTTCGGGTAATGTGAACATGGAGTGCTCCTGATTATGATTGTTGGCTGACCGGATGTGCAACGCGTAAGACTTTTGTGCACTGCAACAACCGCTATTCTAAGAGCTGGAAAATTATTGTCAAGAATCTTTTTTGTTAATGCATCGAAACAGCGGTTTATTGTTTTGAAACGTGGTTTTGCGCTATAAGTGCCGCACTTGCCGTCAATTTCCCGATCGTCCAACCGCCTGACTGCCCGACTGCCGTGCTCCCATGAACGCCTATTACAGCGATCACTTCGTCCTGCCACTTCCCGCCGGCCACCGCTTCCCGATGCAGAAATACCGGCTGCTGCGCGAGGCGGTCGCTGCAATGCCCGGCGTGGTGCTGCAGGAGGCGCCGCACACCAGCAACGGCGTGCTGGCCCTGGCGCACGATCCGCGCTACATCGCAGCCGTGGCCGGCGGCGAACTGACCGCGGCACAGCAACGGGCGATCGGCTTTCCCTGGTCGCTCGAAATGGTCGAGCGCTCGCGCCGCGCCACCGGGGCCACCATTGCCGCCTGCCGCGCGGCATTGGCCGACGGCGTCGCCGTCAACCTGGCCGGCGGTACGCATCATGCGCATGGCGACCATGGCGAAGGCTTCTGTGTCTTCAACGACGGCGCCGTCGCCGCGCGCCTGATGCAGGCCGAGCGCCGCGTGCGGCAGGTGGCCATCGTCGATCTCGACGTCCACCAGGGCAACGGCACCGCGGCGATCCTGGCGCGCGACGAGTCGGTCTTCACGCTGTCGCTGCACGGCGAGCACAACTATCCGTTTGCAAAAGCCTGCAGCGACCTCGATGTCGGCCTGCCCGATGGCACCGGCGACGCATCCTACCTGGCCGCGCTGGAGTCGGCGCTGGCGCACATGTTCTCGCTGGTGGCGCCCCAGCTGATCATTTTCCTGGCCGGCGCCGATCCGCACGAGGGCGACCGTCTCGGCCGGTTGAAGCTCACCATGGCCGGCCTGGCGGCGCGCGACGCCATGGTTTTTCAACAGGCGCGGGACCGCGGCATTGCAGTTGCGGTTACCATGGGCGGTGGGTACGGCAGGAACATCGACGATACGGTGGCCGTACATGCACAAACGATCGGCCAGGCGGCGCTTCATGCAACGCTGGTCGATACAGACAAGAACAGGCGCGCCGATGACGGCCGCCAGCGGGAATTTCGATGACTTCTGTTTCACCCCTGAATTCCGGCGCTGCCATGTCTGCCAGCCGCTGGGTTGCCATCATGCCGGTGGTTTTCGTGATCCTCTGGAGCACCGGCTTCATCGTCGCAAAATTCGGCTTGCCGTACGCGCCGCCGCTGACCTTCCTGGTGCTGCGCTTCGGCGGTGTCTCGCTGGCGCTGCTGCCGCTGGTGCTGCTGGCGCGCGCGCCGTGGCCGAGCGGTCGCGTCGCCGACATTGCGATCTCCGGCGTGCTGGTCCATGCGGGCTATGTGGGCGGCGTCTGGTGCGCGATCCGGCTCGGCATGCCGGCCGGCCTGGCTGCGCTGATCGTCGGCATGCAGCCGGTGCTCACCGCCTTTGCCGCGCCGCTGATCGGCGAAAAGGTCCGGCCGCGCCAGTGGATCGGTCTGCTGTTCGGCCTGGGCGGCGTGGCGCTGGTGGTGTCGAACAAGATCAGCCTGATCGGCCTGTCCTGGGCCAGCATCGGGCTAGCGCTCTTCGGCCTGCTCACGATCACCACCGGCACGCTCTACCAGAAGCACCGCTGCGCCCATTTCGACCTGCGCAGCGGCACCCTGATCCAGTACATCGCCTCGACCATCGTCCTGCTGCCGCTGGCAATCTGGTTCGACGGCATGGATCTGGCGCTGTCGCACGTGCACTGGACGCCGCGCTTCATCGGCGCGCTGCTGTGGGCCATCTTCGTGCTGTCGATCGGCGCCGTGTTCCTGCTCTTTGCGCTGATCCGAAAAAGCGCCGCCACCAGCGTCACCAGCCTTCTGTACCTGACGCCGCCAACGACTGCCTTCATGGCCTGGGCGATGTTCGGCGAAGTCTTCAGTCTCACGGGAATTGCCGGCATGCTGCTGGCAGTCGTCGGCGTTGCCTTCGTGGTGAAGAAATGAGCCGCGTCACGCCGGTTGCCCGCGACGGCTATGTGCACTTCCATCCGATCACGACGCGCTGGAGCGACAACGACGCCTACGGCCATGTCAACAATGTCGTCTATTACAACTGGTTCGACACCATCGTCAACGCCTTCCTGATTCGAAACGGCCAGCTCGACATTGCGCAGGGCGCGGTGATCTGCCTGGTCATCGAAACCGGTTGCACTTTTTTTTCAGCCGTGGCTTTTCCCGACGCCGTTACCGCCGGCCTGCGCGTGACCAGCCTGGGCAATTCGAGCGTGCGCTACGAGATCGGCATCTTCCAGGGCGACGCCACCACGCCGTCGGCGCAGGGGCATTTCGTGCATGTCTGCGTCGACCGCGTCAGCCGGCAACCGACGCCGATTCCCGCGCCGCTGCGCCTGCTGCTGGCCTCGCTGATGAACAGTGCGGATGCCGCGCCGCATTCCAGATCAATCCCGCTGTCCACCGGAGAGCCATCAACATGACCGATACCACCACCTCGCGCATCGTAGACGAGGCAATCGTCTCGCGCCGTTCGATCCGCGCTTTCCTGCCCACGCCGGTGCCGCGCGCCGACATCGAGGCGTTGCTCGAAGTCGCTGCCCGGGCGCCTTCGGGCACCAATACCCAGCCGTGGAAAGTCTATGTCTGTACCGGTGCCCGGCGCGACCGCCTGGCCGCTGCAATCATCGAGACCTATCTTGATCCGGCGCGTGTCAAGGAGCATGCGGCGGAATACCATTACTACCCGGTGCAGTGGGCCTCGCCCTACATCGACCGTCGCCGCAAGGTCGGCTGGGATTTGTACGCATTGCTGGGTCTGGAGCGCGAGAACAAGGCCGGCATGCAGGCGCAACATGCGCGCAACTATGTTTTTTTCGATGCACCGGTCGGGTTGATCTTCACCATCGACCGCAGTCTTGAAAAAGGTTCGTGGCTCGACTACGGCATGTTCCTGCAGAACGTCATGATTGCCGCCCGTGGCCGGGGTCTCGACACCTGCCCGCAGGCGGCGTTCAACCAGTTCCACCGGATCATCGGCGAAGTGCTGGAGATTCCGGCCAACGAACAGGTGGTGTGCGGCATGGCGCTCGGGTTTGCCGACATGGGCCGCATCGAGAATTCGCTGGTCACCGAGCGCGAGCCGCTGGCCGGGTTTGTAAAGTTTTTGTCCGATTAGAAAAGTGTTTGCAATCCCTGTGCTGATGCGGGTTGCCTAACCTTCGCCCCGCCGAACCGTTTCCTCGTATTGCGCCATATCGACCAGTCCCTCCTGCCGGGCCGCAGCGCTCTCGGCAGGCGTGATCACGTCCTGTACGAAATCCAGACGCTTCCATGCAGGCATCGGCGTGACCTCACCTGCCGCCGGTACATACCTTGATGTTTCCAGTCGTTTGTGTTTGTGAATATAGCGCGGGCAATTGGGCCAGATCTTGGTCACGTCGACCAGGATCAGATACCTGGATTCGGGATAGTCCGCCATCAGCGGATGGTCGCGCACGAGCCTGGCATTGCCCTGAACGCGCAGCCGATTGGGCGTCTCGAAATCGATGAACAGCATGCCGACCTTGCCCTGGGCGTCGATATTGCCGACGGAGTAGAACATGCCGTTGCCATCGTATCCAGGGAATGCCAGCGTGGACGCATCCAGCACTCTGACCAGGCCGATCGGTCCGCCCTTGTAGGACACGGTCGGGCTGCCCTGCGGGTCGACCGTGGAGAGGAAAAACATGTCGCGACTGGAAATGAATGCTGCTTCCTGCGCCGAGATTTTTTCGTGCACAAGGCCGTTGTCCAGCAGCTCTGCCAGCCTGGTCGTTTCGAATTCTTCTTGCAGTGCGCGGTGCCGGGGTGAGTAAAGGGATGTCATTGCAAGGTCTCCTGCTATCGTGTCGTCCGATTCTGGCTTGTCTGTTTTTCAAGGCTGCCAAAGTATGCAACCAAAAGACCGCTCCGACAATTCGCTTTTTCACGCGATGCTGTTGCCGGCACCGTGGCGTCAATCTGGAAATGGGCGCAGCATGCGCGCGACCACGGATTTTTCGGCGCGCCGGTCGGTCGATCTTTACCGTCGACCGCATTCTTGAAGGCGTCGGTAAGATTTTTTAATGCCTGGAAAATAAAAACTAGCATGATCACAAGACCAAGGCTCCACAGTCTCGCAGCAGTTGCCCTTGTATTTTTCTGCATCCCTTGCTTCGCCCACTCTGCCATCGACGATGCTGCGATACTTCGCGCCACCGTCGACGCAGCAATACGGCCGGTCATGACCGAACACGATGTGCCCGGCATGGCCATCGCCGTAACGGTCAATCAACATGCCTATTTTTTCAACTACGGTGTCGCATCGCGGGAGACGCATACGGCGGTCAGCGAGAACACGATTTTCGAGCTTGGTTCGGTCAGCAAAACGTTCACGGCAACCCTGGCCGCCTATGCCCAGGGACAAGGACTGTTGTCCTTGCATGAACATCCCGGCAAGTATCTGCCGCAGCTGAAAGGCAGTGCGCTCGACAAGGCCAGCCTGCTCAATCTCGGAACCTACACTGCAGGCGGACTGCCACTGCAGGTGCCTGAGAAAATCCAGGACATGAAGCAGATGATGGCTTACTTCAAAAGCTGGCATCCGGAGGTTTCGCCCGGCACGGCGCGCCGCTATTCCAATCCCAGCATCGGCCTGTTCGGATTCATAACCGGGCTTGCGATGCAGAGCGACTTTGCCGGCGCTCTGGAAAACACGCTTTTCCCGCAGCTTGGCTTGCAGCACACGCATGTTCACGTTCCACCCAGCGATCTGGTCAACCATGCATGGGGCTACGACAGGCGCAACAAGGCAATACGGGTCAATCCCGGTGTCTTCGATACCGAAGCGTATGGTGTCAAATCGAGCGCCGCTGACATGATTGGCTTCGTACGGCAAAACATCGAGCCAGCGCAATTGCCCATGCCGATGCGGCGTGCGATCGAGGCGACGCATGTTGGCTATTTCGACGTCGGGGTAATGACGCAAGGGTTAGGATGGGAACAATATCCATTCCCGGTGACACTCGAGCATTTGCTTGAAGGTAATTCCGAAGCCCTGATCATGGACGCCAATCCGGTCAGGCAGGTGAGCGCACTGGGCTTGCCGCAGCAACCGACCCTGTTCGACAAGACCGGCTCGACCGGCGGGTTCGGCAGTTACGTGCTCTTCGTGCCGGATAAGAAAATCGGCATCGTAATATTGGCTAACAAAAATTATCCGATTCCCGCCCGCATCAAGGCTGCCTTCGCGATCCTGCAGCAGCTCGCGCGCATGCCGCCATGATTCGGCGGTTACTCAAGGTTTCAGGCGCCTCACCAGCACGAGAGAATGACGTGGTCGGCAAAAACACGATCTGCCTCTGGTTCGAAGGCGCAGCGCTGGAAGCCGGCTGCCATGATAGAGCAGCACCCGTAGCAAAACCGCATCCCCGACAAACCAGAATCCAAGGAGCAGCAATGCAGCAGATCGCAGTATTGGCCGGCGACGGCATCGGCAAGGAAACCGTACCCGCAGGCATGCACGTCATCGACGCAGCGGCCCGCAGGTTCGGCATCGCGCTGAAATGGGGCGTGTTCGATTTCGCTTCCTGCGACTATTTCGCGCGGCACGGGCAGATGATGCCGGACGACTGGAAGGAGCAGATCGGCGCGCATGCGGCCATCTTTTTCGGCGCCGTCGGCTGGCCCGGCACGGTGCCCGACCATATCTCGCTGTGGGGTTCGCTCATCAAGTTCCGGCGCGACTTCGACCAGTACGTCAACCTGCGCCCGTGCCGCCTGATGCCCGGGATTCCATCGCCGCTGGCAAACCGCAAGCCCGGCGACATCGATTTCTACGTGGTGCGCGAAAACACCGAGGGCGAATATTCCTCGATCGGCGGGCGCATGTACGAGGGCACCGCGCGTGAAGTGGTGTTCCAGCAAAGCGTCTTTTCGCGCAACGGCACTGACCGCATCCTGAAGTATGCCTTCGACCTGGCGCAGCGCCGCCCGAAAAAGCATCTGACCTCGGCCACCAAGTCGAATGGCATTTCGATCACCATGCCGTATTGGGACGAGCGCGTTGCCGCCATGGGCGCGGCCTATCCGGACGTGAAGTGGGACAAGTACCATATCGATATCCTCTGCGCCCAGTTCGTGCTGCATCCGGACTGGTTCGACGTCGTGGTGGCGTCGAACCTGTTCGGCGACATCCTGTCTGACCTCGGTCCTGCCTGCACCGGCACGATTGCGATCGCTCCGTCGGCCAACATCAATCCGGAGCGGCTGTTTCCGTCCCTGTTCGAACCGGTGCATGGTTCGGCGCCGGATATCGCCGGGCGCGGCGTGGCAAATCCGATCGGCCAGATCTGGTGCGGCGCCATGATGCTGGAGCACCTGGGCTATCCGGAAGCGGGCGCAGCAGTGGTGACCGCAATCGAAAAAGTGCTGGCCGCCGGCAGTGCGCATGCGCCGTTCACGCGCGACATGGGCGGCACCGCCGGCACCATGGACCTAGCGCGCGCGATCGGCGAGGCGCTTTGAAACAGGCTTTTCAATGCTCGAAAGCTAATGAATAGAATGTCGTAAAGCCTTAATTCTCTTGCGATATCTCGCCACTTTGCTACACTACAAGCTATTTTTTTGCATGTATGCAGGAGTTGTCGATGCCAAGATCCGCGCTGGGTGTAATCTGCTCCCTGCTATTCATGCTCAGTACCCTGGTGCCGGCATCGGTTGCCACCGCGGCCACGGCTGCCGGCAAGGCGGCGGCGGCAAAAAAGCACGGCGCGTCCAAACGTGCGGGCGCGCATCACCGGGGCAGTGCGGCACGCGGCAAGCATGGCGCAACGCTGAGCATCAACCGGCATGAGCGGCTGGTGCGGCAGGAAACAACCTCGCACGGACGCCGGCGCTTGTCGTACCAGCGCATCGCCTTCGCACCGGTCATTCCAGCGGTGCCACCGGTCATCAGCGCCGGCGACCAGGCCGGCCTGAATCTCACCCGCGATCCGCTGGACCTGAAATCCAGCGTCGCACTGGTGCTCGATCAATCGAATTCCCAGGTCCTGTTCGAAAAGAATTCCAGCGTTGCGCTGCCGATTGCATCGATCACCAAGCTGATGACGGCGCTGGTCGTGGTCGAGGCCAAGCAGAACATGGACGAAGTCCTCGAAGTCACCAACGACGACGTCGATCATGAAAAGAACAGCAGCTCGCGCCTGTCGGTCGGCTCGCAGCTCACCCGCACGACCATGCTGCACATCGCACTGATGAGTTCGGAAAACCGCGCTGCCTCTGCCCTGGGCCGCAACTATCCGGGCGGACTGCCGGCCTTTGTCGTTGCGATGAATGCGAAGGCGCATGCCCTGGGCATGAGCGACACGCATTATGTCGAGCCGACCGGCCTGTCGAGTCACAATGTCGCCAGCGCCCGCGACCTCGCAAAGCTGGTCGTGGCCGCGCATGAACATCCGATCCTGCGCCAGTATTCGACCGACACCAAGTTCATCGTCGACACCGGCCGGCGCTCGCTGCAATATGCCAATTCGAACCACCTGGTGGCGAACCCCGGCTGGGAGATCGGCCTGCAGAAAACCGGCTACATCAACGAAGCCGGCCGCTGCCTGGTGATGCTGGCAAAGATCGAAGGCCGGCCGATCGTGATGGTGTTCCTCGATTCGAAGGGCAAGCAGTCGCGCCTGGCCGACGCGGGCCGCATCCGCAAGTGGCTCGAAGCATTGAAGCCACGTGCGACACAGCCGGTGCTGCAGACGGTGAGCGCACCGGTCAATTAAGACCTTCCGGCCTGCAGTAGCCTGTCAAGCACGGCATAGGCGGCCCCGGCATGTGGTTGTCTCTAGAGCAGAATTCGAAATGGTGGATGCGAGATGCGTAGCGATTCGGGCCGCAGTGCAAGGCGCAGGGAGCGCCGTGTAGCGGGCTACACCAGCGCGCTGCAACGCCGCAATGTGGTACGAATCGGTGCATAGCGCGCGTAGGCCATTTCGAAATCTGCTCTAGATTGCGTCGCCCGGGCCGGCATTTTCTTCCGCCGTGTAGCCCAGCACCGCCGAAATCCGGTCGGCGGTTTCCACCAGATCCTCCAGCCATTCTTCCTGCAGCCGGTCCGCCGGTGCTGAAATCGACAGGCCGGCAATGAGCCTGCCGGCGTCGTCGCGAATGCCGGCGGCCATGCAGCGCACGCCCAGTTCCAGCTCTTCGTTGTCGCGCGCATAGCCGCGTGCCCGCACCAGGCTCAGGTCGCGCTCCAGCTTGCCCAGGTCGGTGATCGAATTCTTGTTGTGGCCGGCAAGTCCGGTGCGCGTCGCATAGGCGCGCACGGCTTTCGGATCGTCGACCGACAGAAACAGCTTGCCGGTCGAGGTCAGGTGCAGGGGCGCGCGGCCGCCGATTGCCCGCACCACCTGCATGCCGGAGCGCTCCGAGAAGGCGCGGTCGATGTAGACGATCTCGTCGCTCTGGCGCACCGACAGGTTGATGGTCTGGTGCGTCTTGCGGTGCAGCCCGCGCATGAAGTCGAGCGCGGCTTCGCGCACGTTCAGGCGGCTCTTGACGATGTTGCCCAACTCGAGCAGGCGCATGCCGAGCCGGTAGGCACCCGGCTCGGAGCGGTCCACCAGGCGCTTTAGCACCATGTCGTTGAGAATACGGTGGGCGGTCGACGGATGCAGGCCGGTGATGCGCGACAGGTCCTTCAGGCTGACCGGATCGGGATGCGCGGCCAGGGCATCGAGCAGCGACATCATGCGCTCGATGACCTGGATCGAGGTTTTGTCGGCGTCGGTCGGGGATGCGGTTTTCATAAGCGATTTGTGACAGCAAGAGCGGTAGTTATACCATAATGCGAAAAGGCTTTTTACCGGGCGGTGACTGGCCGGACCGCGTGCTGCGCCGCTACGTAGCGAATCTTTCCATCCATTTTTTTGCAGGGGCTTGCAGCGCATGAACGATCCACGGCCACAGATCAGTCAATTCAAGAGCAAGAGCGGCTTTTCGCGCATCATCAACGCCTGCGGCTATTCGATGGCGGGGTTGCGTTCGGCCTGGCGCAGCGAGCATGCATTTCGCCAGGAATTGCTGCTGTTTGCGGTGGCGTCCGTCGTGGCGCTGGTCTTGCCGCTGCCGCCGGCGCACAAGCTGCTGCTCATCGGCGTGTTCGTGCTGGTGCTGATCGTCGAGCTGATCAATTCGGCAATCGAGGCGGTGGTCGACCGGGTGTCGCTGGAATCCCATCCGCTGTCGAAGAATGCCAAGGATTTCGGCAGCGCCGCAGTGCTGCTCGCCGTCCTGCTGGCCTTTGCCACGTGGGCGGTGATCCTCTGGCCGTTGCTGGCGCCTTAGCTTTTCAAGCGAGCACGGGCGCTTCGGATGTGCCCAGGGCAGGTTTCAGATACTGTTTCGATTGTTGCTGTTCGTTTGCCAGAAGAATGAGGAACATGATTTCCTTGTAGACGGCAAAGTCGAAGCCCGCACGCATGCCGTCGCGATCATCGATCAGCAGTGCCTCCAGGTAGGGCAGGATCTCTTCGGTCTGCCACAGCGCCGTCAGCTTCAATGCCACATGCGGCACATCCTCGACACCACGCTGCGGCGCGTTGGGCGAGACACGCTTCTGCTCATCCCAGGTCAGCGCCTTGCCATTGAAGATCCTCTGGAAACGATCCTTCAGGCCGTCGTATTTTTCATGCAAGCCGAGTTCGCGATACAGATCGAACAGATAAAGCCAGGGCAGGGGCGAACCGGATTGCTCGTAGGTTGCATAGGGCTCGAGGACCTCGGCGGCGCGCTCGAGGTCGCGTAGCGAGAGCCAGAACTCGGCTTCCTGCATGACATCGGAAATTTCTTCCGCGCTGGTGCTTTGCATCCGGATTTCGGCGAACTGCAGGTTGCCAGGACCGGCTGCCGCGGCGCTTGCCGGGCCGGGTAGCGACGGTGCTGCCAGGACAGGGGGTCGTGCCGGCGCCTTGAGGGCGATGCCGGAAACCGGCAGGCTCGCCGGGGATGCGAACTCCGGCGGGGCAACTGGCGTGCTCGGAAAGGCCAGGTCGGGCAGCAACAGCGGTGCCTGTTCCATCGCCGGCGGCAGCATGAACGGTAGTGCGGCCAGTGCCGGGGCAACAACCGGTTGCGCTGGAGCGATGACCGATGCGCCGGTTTCGGCCTGGTTCGTCAGGGGGACGCGTTCGGTCAGGTCGGTGGCAACGGCGGCCAATTCGACTGCCCGGGTTGCGACCGGCGCGGTGACGGCCGCAGTGCCGGTGGTAACGACCGGCGGCACGATCGGTGCGACCGCCGGCTCCCAGAACGCGTCCTCCAGCGGATGCCCGGAAATGGGATTGGACCTTTCCTGCCGCAGTTCCCGCGCTTCGACTTCAACCCGGTCATTCAGCGCAGCCCTGGCTGCGGACTCGGCGTGGGCTTTCTCTTCCATCGACAGCATTGCGTCGAACCCGGTGCCGTCAGCGGGCGCGGCGTGGTCTGCGCGGGCATCTGCGGCCGAGACGCTTTCTTCCCAATCCCAGTCCTGGTTGCGCCGCTGCAGATGCCGCATGCGGCGCACCAGCCAGGCCACTGCGGCAAGGCTGGCAACGAGCAGGGCAACCACGCCGGCGAGCAGCGGGCTATCCCCGTAAGTGTTGCCCGCAGCCGCGCGTACTGCGGCATCCTGTTTTGCCGCCAGCCTGAGTCGTGCCGTTTCCTTCTCCAGCAACTGTGTCCTTGCCTGCAGTTGCTGCAGCCGCTGCGCGGTTGCCTGCGCGCCGGTATCGGCGCCGCTGTCGCCGCGCAGCGCCTCGACGAAGCGCGCCCGGGCCGCACGGTCGGCCGCCAGGCTGGCCGCATCGGCCGCACTGCCGGTTGCAGGCAGCGCACCGGCATTGTTCCCGAGCCGGTCGGCCAGCGCCAGCCGCAGGCCGATCGCATTGATCAGGTCGGTGTCGGCGCTGCTGGGACGCGCGCTCATGCGCAACACGTTACGCATCGGCTTTTGCGCCGGTGCAGCGGCTGCCTGCAGCCGGTCCGATGTCGGCCGCGTCGCAGCGGCGGGCGCGGCTGCCGGACGTGCACGCGACTGCCGCGCTGCGATGGCCGGGACCGCCGCCGGCAATGCGGCACTGGCTCGCCCGGACATGCTGTCGGCCGCTGCCGCAACAGGTGCCGGCGGCGATACAGGACGTTCGACTGCCGTTTGCGGCCGCGCTGCACGCGCCGCCTGATCCGGTGTCGGCTGCCCGGCAAGGGCCAGCGGCGGATCCAGCAGCAGCATGAATTCCTTGCGTACCGTATCGCCGCAGGCAACCTCGACCACAAGCGACATTGCCGGTTCGGCCAGTGACATGCTGGTTGCCAGTGTCAGCATGCCGCCGTTGCCGTTGCCTCTGCCAGCCAGCGCCACGCGCGGACTGACGATGAAGCCGCCGTCGGCAGTCGACAGCCGGGCGGAATAGCAGCTGGCCGGACGATTTGCCGGATCGCCGCCAAGTACGCCGATGGTTGCCCGCAACGGATGACCAAGGCCGGACTGCACCTGCAGCTCACCCAGCCCGATGGCATGCACCGGGCCGCAGGCCAGCAGGCCGGCCAGGGAGGCGGCGACGATTGCAGCAGGCGATGGGTACTGGCGTCGATTTCCTGTCGACAGGCGCGTGTCATTGCCTGAGGCAAAAGCCTGGCAAATTGCATCGGCAACTGTGTAGGGAACGGTTTTTGGCATGTATTTGCTCAATGGCATGCAGCGAGGTTTTGCGGCCCGTACCGGTGCATCGGCCGGATGCAGAAAACGCCCGCACGGATCGCGCGTCGTTCTGCTTCTGGATCGGTACGATTGCAAAATTTCTTACAAGGAACCAATAGTTTATCCGAATAACCGTATGGATACCCGCACTTCGACCTGAGAATTATTGAAAACCGACTTGCAGGCGGGGCAGCGACACGCCCGGCGCCCGGGCCGGCCGTGCAAACAGAGGGTGGCTAATGCAGGCGCGCCGGCAGTCAGGCCGGCATTGCGCAGGCCGGATCAGGAGTACTGACGGTAGCAATCGGGGTGGCGGCAAGCGCCGGGCCGCTCAGGGGCAGCGGCGCCGGCCTGCCGGGTCAGGCAACGCTGAGAAGGGTGTCGGCGTCCTGCGCCGCACCGGCATGCGCGGCAATCCGGCCTTCGGCGAACATCTTCAGTTCGCCGGGCTGGAATGCGGTCCACTTTTCGTTGGAGGTCAGCGGCTTGGTGGCGATGACCGTCATGCGGTCGTCGCGATGGTTGTGCTGGGCAAAATCGATTGTGACATCGCAGTCGATCAGCTTGGCAGTCGAAAACGGATAGGCGCGGGCGACGTAATGCAGGTTCGTCGAGCAATGCGCAAACAGCACCTCGCCGTTCGAGAGCATGAAGTTGAAGACGCCGTGGCTGCCGATCTCCTTGGCCAGGGCTGCGACGGCGTCGAACAGCTCGGCCAGCGGTGGTGTCGTCGTATGGGCGGCGAAGCGGCGGCGCAACGCATCCATCATGTAGCAGAAAGCGCGTTCGCTGTCGGTCTCGCCGACCGGGCGGAACAGGCCGTCGAGGGGCGGCGTGAAATTCTTCAGGTCGCCGTTGTGGGCGAAGGTCCAGTACTGGCCCCACAGTTCGCGCATGAACGGATGGCTGTTTTCCAGCACGATCGGCCCCTGCGTGGCCTTGCGGATATGCGCGATGATGTTTTTCGACTTGATCGGATTGCGCTTGATCAGTTCCGCGATCGGCGAGGCGATCGACGACAGGTGATCGGTGAAGAGCTGGCAACCGGCGCCGCGGTAGAAGGCGATGCCCCAGCCATCCTTGTGTTCGTCGGTACGCCCGCCGCGTGCCGAAAAGCCCTCGAAGGAGAAGCTGATCGCCGCAGGTATGTTGCAGTTCATTCCCAATAACTGGCACATGGTCTGGCTGAAGGTTATATCGCGATGTCGACAAATGACATCCGTTGCGCAGTATCGATCTGGCAAATCGTCCGGCACAGAAAAATTACCAGAATAAACATTCTTTCGTTCAGGTAACACATTCAATATAACGCAGCCCCATGCGGCAACTGCGGCTATTTCGCAACAGCTGCAAGTTATTCCGGCTTGAATTGGTGAGCGAATGTAAATTCGTCGATGCGCGGCGTGTAGCCGAGGCCGCGCCGCATGGCCCAGGTCGCGGTCTGGTGGTGCAGCGGTATGACGGCATTGTCGTGCAGCGCGAGGGCGGCGGCTTGGCGGGCGAAGCCTTCGCGCCTGGCTGCGTCGACCGAGGCGAGCGACTGCACCAGCAGCCGGTCGAGTGCCGGATTACTGTAGTGGCCCCAGTTCCAGGAGCCCCAGCCGCTCGCTGCGCTGGGCGTGCCGGCGAGAGTACGCAAGCCGAAGTCGCCCGCCAGCGTGCCCCAGCCCAGCAGCGCCATGCTGAATTCGCCGGTCTTGGCGCGGCCGAAATACACCGACAGCGGCATGGTTGCCACTTTTGCCCGGATGCCGATGCGGTTGAGGAACTGTGCGGTGGTCTGCACGATCTGTTCGTCGTTCATGTAGCGGTTGTTCGGCCCGTGCAGCGTCAGGTTGAAGCCGTTCGGATAGCCGGCTTCGGCCAGCAGTTTCTTCGCGCCTTCGGGATCGTAGGCCTCGACCTTGAGCGCGGCGTTGTAGCCGAAGATGCCGGGGGCGACGATGTTCGAGGCCGGCGTGGCCAGCCCTTCCATCGTGCGCGCCACCATTGCCGGCCGGTTGATCGCCTTGGAGATTGCCAGGCGCACGCGGGCGTCGCGCAGGGGATTTTTTGCCAGCGGCTTGCCGGCGGCGTCGGTGACGAAAGCCGCCGGATGGTCGGCCTGGTCGAGCGTCCAGAACAGGGTGCGCCACGAGACCGTCTGCGCCAGGTGATACGCCGGATTGCGGCCGATGGTGGCCACATCGGTGGTCGGCACCGCTTCGATCACGTCGACGTCGCCTGCCAGCAGCGCTGCCAGGCGCGGCGCATTGCTGGCGATGATGCGCATGGTGACCTTGTCCCAGGCCGGCTTGTCGCCCCAGTAAGCGCCATTGCGCGCCAGTTCGACGCGGTCGCCGCGCTTGAAGGCGACCAGCCTGAACGGACCGGTACCGATGGCGGCACGCCCGCTGTTGAAGTCGTCGGTGCTGGCTGACCCCGCTACTTTCTTCGAGACGATGAAGATGGTCGACATGTCCAGCGGCAGCGCGCCGTAGGGCGTGGCGGTCTTCAGGCGCAGGGTCAGGGGATCGACTGCCTGGCGGGCCGTGATCTGGCGCGTGTAGCTGGTGAAGGGCCCGGGACTGCCGGCCAGCGCCGCCGGGCGTTCGAGCGAAAAGATCACGTCCTCGATGCTCAGGGCAGAGCCGTCGTGGAATTTGACGCCGGGGCGCAGCTTGAATTCCCAGGTGGTCGAATCGACCGCGCGCCACGACAGCGCCAGCCCCGGCACCAGGCGGCCGGCAGCATCGACATTGACCAGGGCGTCGAACAGATGGGACGACAGCGCGATGTTGGGTGCGATGTTGAGGTAGTGCGGATCGAGCGACGAGATGTCGGCGGCCAGGCCGATCTTCAGCTCGGCGGCGGTGGCGTGTTGCGCCAGGAAGGCAAGGGCCAGCAGAGTGGCGGCGGCGGTGGCGAGGCGCCTGCGCAGCGCCGGGACGGCGCGACCGGGATGGAATACGAACATGGAATGCCTGATGGACGGGATGAGGGATCCGGCATTATCCACGCATGGCAGATAGTCGGCATATGCAATCGGCGCATATGCAACGCCGAAACCATTCGTTCGGATTCATGCCGGCCCGCCGTACTCTTGACGTTCATAAAAAACAAACGCATCAGGGAAGCCACATGACATATCAAAAAACCGTTGGCAGGCCGCGCCGGCGCCTTGCCACCATCGCCCTGGCGCTGGCGGCAGCGCTGGGTACGCTGGCCACCAGTCTGCCTGCAGGGGCGCAGTCGGCCGAAAACACGCTGCTCAATGTTTCCTACGACCCGACCCGTGAACTCTATCAGGATGTCAACCGGGCCTTCGTCAGACAGTGGAAAGCCCAGACCGGCGCCGACCTGAAGATCCGCCAGTCGCACGGCGGCTCGGGCAAGCAGGCCCGCACCGTCATCGACGGGCTCGACGCCGACATCGTCACGCTCGGGCTGGCCTATGACATCGACGAGATCGCGCAACGCGGCCTGATCGCCAAGGACTGGGCGCAGCGCCTGCCGCACAACAGCACGCCGTATTCCTCGACCATCGTCTTCCTGGTTCGAAAAGGCAATCCGAAGGGCATTCACGACTGGGACGACCTGGCAAGGCCGGGCGTGTCCGTCATCACGCCCAACCCGAAGACCTCCGGCGGCGCCCGCTGGAACTACCTGGCTGCCTGGGGTCACGCCCTGAAGCAGCCCGGCGGCACGGATGCCACGGCGAAGGCGTTCGTGGCACGGATCTTTCGCAACGTGCCGGTGCTCGACTCGGGCGCACGGGGCGCGACCACGACCTTCGTCGAGCGCGGCATCGGCGACGTGCTGATCGCCTGGGAAAACGAAGCGCTCCTGGCGATCAAGGAACTGGGGCCGGACAAGGTCGAGATCGTCGCGCCGAAGCTGTCGATCCTGGCCGAGCCGCCGGTGGCTGTCGTCGACCGCGTGGTCGACAAGCGCAACACCCGCAAGCTCGCCGAAGCGTATCTGAAGTTCCTCTACACCGATGAAGGCCAGGAGCTGATTGCAAAGAATTACTACCGGCCGACGGTGGAAAAGGAAGCGAAGAAACATGCCGCGCAGTTCCCGAAGCTCACGCTCTTAACGATCGACGCTGTCTTCGGCGGCTGGAGCAAGGCGCAGCAGACCCATTTCGCCGACGGCGGCAGCTTCGACCAGATCTATCAGCCCGGCAAAAAATAAGCTTCGCAACAAGCCTGGAACCGTACGCACGCTCATTTGAAGACGAGGAATTGGACATGAACATCCTGTTATTGGCGGGCAGTCCCGCCATCCCTTCGCGCTCGACGCGCCTGCTGCACCATGCCGGCGAAGCGCTGGCGCTGCTCGGTCACCGCAGCATCAAGCTGCATGTGCGCGACCTGCCGGCGAATGCGCTGCTGCATGCCGACTTCAGCGATGCGTCGCTGCAGCGCGCCTTGGCGCTGGTGGCCGAGGCCGATGCGCTGGTCATTGCCACGCCGATCTACAAGGCAGCCTACAGCGGCGTGCTCAAGGCATTTCTCGACCTGCTGCCGCAAAACGGCCTGCTGCACAAGCCGGTGCTGCCGATTGCAACCGGCGGCGGCCAGTCGCACCTGCTGGCGCTCGACTATGCCCTGGGTCCGGTGCTGGCCGCGCTCTCTGCAGGCCATATCCTGCCGGGCGTCTTTGCCACCGATGCGCAGGTGAACTGGTCGACCGAGCGCGGCCTGCTGCTCGATGACGCCGTATCGCGCCGCCTGCAGCAAAGCGTCACCCAGCTGGCCGCACTGCTGCATGCGCGCAGCACGCCTGCCGGCACCGCGCTACGCGCGCAGGCCCTCGAAATGCCGGTCTCCTGTAGCGCCTAGACGCGCCGGGCGCAGGCCTGTTCGGGCTGCCTTCACCGCCGCCGCACGCCGCGTAACCCCATGACAGACGGTTTTCTGCCGGCCGAAACGGCGCGGTGGGGAGCACTTTGCCCGAATTTCCACAGATACCAGGAAAGATCACCATGAGCCGCCTCGACGAGATTTTCAATGTTCTATCCGCCACGCCATCCGATCGACCCGATCGCCGTCGCAGCGCCAGGCGCCGCACGCTCGGCTTGCTGGCCGCTGCAGCCGGATCGCTGGCCGTCGGTGTCACCGGCCTTGCACGGGCGCAGGCACGGCCGGTGCTGCGCATCGGCTATCAGAAATATGGTTCGCTGACCCTGCTCAAGGCCCGCGGCAGCCTGGAGCCACGGCTGGCCTCGCAGGGCATCGACGTGCGCTGGACCGAGTTCCCGGCCGGGCCGCAGCTGCTCGAAGGCTTGAATGTCGGCAGCATCGATTTCGGCACCGTCGGCGAAGCGCCGCCGATCTTCGCGCAGGCCGCCGGCGCCGACCTGGTGTATGTCGCCAACGAGCCGGCGGCGCCGCAAGGCGAGGCCATCGTGGTGCCCGCCACCTCGACCCTGCGTTCGGTGCGCGACCTGAAGGGCCGGAAGGTGGTGCTCAACAAGGGCTCGAACGTGCACTACCTGCTGGTCAAGGCGCTGGAAAAGGCGCAGGTCGATTACCGCGACGTGACGACGATCTTCCTGCCGCCGGCCGATGCGCGCGCCGCCTTCGAGCGCGGCAGCGTCGATGCCTGGGTGATCTGGGACCCGTTCCTGGCAGCGGCCGAACGCCAGCTCGGCGCGCGCGTGCTGGCCGACGGCACCGGCCTGGTCAGCAACCACCAGTTCTTCCTGGCGGCGCGCCCGTATGCGAGCCGCAATCCGCAGGCGCTGCAGGCGGTCATCGATGAACTGCGCAAGGCAGACGACTGGGGCCGGGCGCATCTCGCGCAGGCGGCGCAGGTGCTGGCAAAGGAAATCGGCCTGGACGCCGCAATCATCGAGCAGGCCACCCGCCGCTCGGGTTTCGGCGTGGTGCCGGTGTCGCAGGCGGTGCTGGCCGAGCAGCAAAAGATTGCCGATGTCTTCAGCGATCTCAAGCTCATTCCGAAGCGCATCAGGATCGCCGACGCAACCCTGCTGGCCGCCACACTTTAACAAGGAGTCATCATGTCCGACCTGAATGTTTTCTGGTTTTTGCCGACCCATGGCGACAGTCGCTACCTCGGCACCACGCAGGGCGCGCGCGCGGTCGATCACGCCTACCTGAAGCAGATTGCGGTGGCCGCCGACACCCTCGGCTACGACGGCGTGCTGCTGCCCACCGGGCGCTCCTGCGAGGATGCCTGGGTGGTGGCCTCGTCGCTGATCGGCGCGACCCAGCGCCTGAAGTTTTTGGTCGCCTTGCGCCCCGGCCTGTCCTCGCCCGGGCTGGCCGCGCGCATGGCGGCAACCTTCGACCGGCTGTCGCAGGGCCGCCTGCTGATCAACATCGTCACCGGCGGCGACCCCGGCGAACTGGAAGCCGACGGCCTGTTCGCCGACCATGCCGCGCGTTACCGCATCACCGATGAATTCCTGCGCGTCTGGCGCGCGGCGCTGGCCGGCGAGGGCGGCGGCGCCGGTTTCAATTTCGACGGCGAGTTCATCAAGGTGCGCGGCGCGAAGACCCTCTATCCGCCGGTGCAGAAACCCTATCCGACGCTGTACTTCGGCGGCTCGTCGGAGCCGGCCCATGCGCTCGCCGCCGAGCAGGTCGATGTCTACCTGACCTGGGGCGAGCCGCCCGAGGCGGTCGCTGCCAAGCTGGCCGACGTGCGCGCCCGCGCCGCGCTGCTGGCGCGCACCGTGCGCTTCGGCATCCGCCTGCATGTGATCGTGCGCGACACCAACGCCGCTGCCTGGCAGGCGGCCGATGAACTGATCAGCCATCTCGACGACGCCACCATCGCCCGCGCCCAGGGTGCGTTCGCCAGGATGGATTCGGTCGGACAGCAGCGCATGGCCGCGCTGCACGGCGGCCGGCGCGACCGGCTCGAAGTCGCGCCCAACCTGTGGGCCGGCGTCGGCCTGGTGCGGGGCGGCGCCGGCACCGCCCTGGTGGGCGATGCGGCAACCGTGGCCGAGCGGATGCAGGAATATGCCGCGCTGGGCATCGACACCTTCATCCTCTCCGGCTATCCGCACCTGGAAGAATCCTACCGCTTCGCCGAACTGGTCTTTCCGCTGCTGGGCAAGACCAGGCCAGGCGCGGCAAACGATGCGCAGCAAAGCCTCGCCGGCCCGTTCGGCGAGATCATGGCCAGTGGCCTGTATCCGAAGGCGTCGGCGTCGGCGTCGGCGCAGCAGCGATGACGGCCCGCGCCCTCGCGCAGCGGTCGGGCGGCGCGGCGCTGGCGCTGCAGCCTGCAGCAGCGCGCCTGCGGCGCTGGGCGCAACCGTTGTTGCCCTGGCTGGTGCCGCTGCTGCTGCTGAGCGCATGGCAGATCGCCGCCCGCACCGGCGTGCTGTCGAGCCGCATCCTGCCCGAACCGTGGGCGGTGGCAAAAGCCTTCGCCACGCTGGCGCTCTCCGGCGAACTGTGGACGCACCTGAAGGTGAGCCTGTGGCGCGCCAGCGCCAGCTTTGCCATCGGCGGCGGCCTCGGCCTGGCGCTGGGCCTGTTGACCGGCACCTTTCGCAGCGCCGAAACCCTGCTCGACACCAGCCTGCAGATGCTGCGCAACATACCGGCGCTGGCCATGATTCCGCTGGTGATCCTGTGGTTCGGCATCGAGGAGTCGTCCAAGCTGTTCCTGGTCTCGATCGGCGTCTTCTTTCCGGTCTACCTCAATACCTTCCACGGCGTTCGCACGGTCGACCCGGCCCTGGTCGAGATGGCGCGCAGCTACGGCCTGTCCGGTTTCGCCCTGTATCGCGACGTGGTGTTGCCGTCGGCGCTGCCGTCGATTCTGGTGGGCGTCCGCTTTTCGCTCGGCCTGGTGTGGGTGCTGCTGATCGTGGCCGAAACCATTTCGGCGCAGTCGGGCATCGGCTACATGACCATGAATGCACGCGAATTCCTGCAGACCGACGTGGTCCTGATCGGCATCCTGCTCTACGCGATGCTGGGCAAGCTGGCCGACCTGCTGGCCGGTGCGATGGAGCGGCGCCTGCTGCCGTGGCATGCCGGTTATGCGCGCTAGAGAAAATTTCGTAATGGCATGCACGCGCTACGCACCGCTTCGATAACCAGTCATCTCAAGGAGAAAACCATGCAAACCAATCGCGCCGAACACGAACGGTTGCGCGCCGCCGGCAAGCTGCCGTTGCAGCCGTTGCAACCGATGCAGCCGATGCAGCCATTGCAGCCGATGCGCGGCGCCGCAGTACGCATCCATTCGCTGTCGAAATTCTATGGCGCGCGCGGCGTGCTGGAAAACCTCGACCTGCAGATCGCGCCGGGCGAATTCGTCGCCGTGGTCGGGCGCAGCGGCTGCGGCAAGAGCACCTTGCTGCGCCTGATCGCGGCACTGGAGTCGCCCGACACCGGCCGGGTGGAAATTGCCGGCGACGCTGTCGTCGAGACCCGCATCATGTTCCAGGAAGCGCGCCTGCTGCCGTGGAAGTCGGTGCAGCAGAATGTCGGCCTCGGCCTGCCGCGCAATGCCGCCGCGCCGGCCACGGTGCTGCAACAGGTGGGCCTGGGCGAGCGTGCGCACGAGTGGCCCGCGCGGCTGTCGGGCGGCCAGCGTCAGCGGGTGGCGCTGGCACGCGCCCTGGTGCATGAACCGTCGCTGCTGCTGCTCGACGAGCCGCTCGGCGCGCTCGATGCGCTCACCCGCATCGAGATGCAGCAGCTGCTCGAATCGGTCTGGCAGGCGCGCGGCTTCACCGCATTCCTGGTCACCCACGACGTGCAGGAAGCGGTGGTGCTGGCCGACCGCGTGCTGCTGATCGAAGACGGCCGCATCGCCCTCGACCTGCGGGTGGACCTGCCGCGCCCGCGCCGGCGCAGCGACCCCGGCTTTGCGTCGATCGAGGAGCAATTGCTGTCGCACCTGCTGCGCCACTGAGCTGGAAAGCAGGAAAGCCGGAAAGCCGCACGGTGGTCGCGCCTCCCGCCGGCGGGTGCGCTTATGCATTGGGCTTCTATCGACATGCAAATAAATTCGTTCGCTTTATAACCGCATGATGCAACCATTGCGTTTTCTTAGCCAGTTTAGTAATAACGAGAGCGCAAATGGCTGCAGCATCCTTTACGACCACGCCGTCCGATGCGCCGGCGCCGGCGCCGCGTCGCATGCGTCTGCCTGACGCCGGTGCCGGCACATCGGTGCCGCCGGGCCGGCCGTCGCGGGTCATGCCCGGCTTCGGCCTGTCGCCGGGCTTCACGGTCTTCTACCTCAGCCTGATCGTCCTGATCCCCCTGTCGGCGGTATTCCTCAAGACCTTCACGATGAACTGGGAGGCGTTCGTCGCCGCCGTGACCTCGGACCGGGTGATGGCGTCCTATCGCCTGACCTTCGGCGCGGCGCTGATCGGCGCGGCGCTGAACGTGGTCTTCGGCGGCGTGGTCGCCTGGGTGCTGGTGCGCTACCGTTTTCCCGGCAAGAAGGTCATCGATGCCCTGGTCGACCTGCCGTTCGCCCTGCCGACGGCGGTGGCCGGCATCGCCCTGACGGCGCTGTATTCGTCGTACGGCTGGCTGGGGCGCTACCTGGAGCCGCTCGGCATCAAGGTCGCCTTCACGCCCCTCGGCGTGATCGTGGCGCTGACCTTCATCGGCCTGCCGTTCGTGGTGCGCACCGTGCAACCGGTGCTGGCCGACGTCGAAAAGGAACTCGAAGAAGCCGCCGCCAGCCTGGGTGCAAGCCGGCTGCAGACGTTCGTGCGGGTGGTCTTTCCGGCGATCCTGCCGGCGCTGCTGACCGGCTTCGCGCTGGCGTTCGCGCGCGCCACCGGCGAATACGGATCGGTCATCTTCATTGCCGGCAACATGCCGATGGTCTCCGAAATCACGCCGCTGTTCATCATCACCAAGCTGGAGCAGTTCGATTATGCCGGCGCCACCGCCATCGCCGTGGTGATGCTGACGGTGTCGTTCCTGCTGCTGCTGGCAATTAACCTGTTGCAGGCCTGGAGCCGCAACCGCGGCCGCGGGACGAATCAATGAGCGCCCTGAGCCGTCGCACGCCGTCCGCAACGCTGGAGCCGGCCTGGGTG
>JANXSS010000337.1 GCA_025356535.1 Herminiimonas sp. | reverse complement strand
ACCGAATCGTTCTGCCATCCCGGGAATACACCTTCATTAATGCCTGTTCGATAAATGCTGCTGAGTACGACTTCGTCATTGTGGCCTCTATTGGTCAATCACTGAAATTTAGAGGCGACAACTAGGCTGACATAGGGGGGTGCAGCCCGCTCCCACTCAAGCAGTTGCTTTCGGTAATTGAAAGATCGCCTCGGATTGAAATTTGCCGAAGCCAGGTTATTGCGCACCAGGTTGTTTGCCCTCGAAATGACCGATGCGGGCCGGCTGACGTTGGCGCGTCCGGCACGGCCCCAGGACGATGCACTGTCATGCCCGGCCTGTGCAGACCCCGTGCCCTCTGCGTCCTGCCGTGCGTGCATGTTGCGAAATGCATTCGCGATCCTGGACATGGCTGTTCCTTTCGAGAGCGCGTCGATGCAGCAAGCTACCCTGACGCCAAATGCCGTCATACCGAGAAAGGCTTTGCCTGATCTACCGTGCGCGAGGATTATGTTGCGAGATTGATATGTTACGTAGCAATTCTTTTTCCTGATTGATGCGGATTAAAGACGTACCGCGCTGGAAGTCACGACGCGGGGCGCGTCGCGCCCATGTCAGAGCCCGCGCATGTCATCCCTGGCCGGCGCCGGTGGCCTGCGGCAGGTGCGCCGGCCGGCGCAACCGCAATGCATTGGTGATGACCGAGACGGAACTCAGGCTCATCGCGAGCGCGGCCACCATCGGCGAGAGCAACTGGCCTGTGAACGGATACAGGACACCGGCGGCCAGCGGAATGCCGAGCGCGTTGTACACCATGGCGAACCCCAGGTTCTGGTACATGTTGCGCACCGTCTCGACCGACAGCTCGCGGGCGCGGGCGATGGCGCGCAGGTCGCCCTTGACCAGCGTCAGGTGGGCGCTGTTGATGGCCACGTCGGTGCCGGTGCCCATGGCGATGCCGACATCGGCTTTTGCAAGCGCCGGTGCGTCGTTGATGCCGTCGCCGGCCATGGCGACGACGCGGCCCTGCTTTTGCAGCCGTTCGACCAGCTGCAGCTTGTCCTGCGGTTTGACTTCGCCGTAAATCTCGGTGATGCCCAATCTCGCGCCGACCGACCTTGCCGTCGTCACGCCGTCGCCGGTTGCCATGATGATGTGCAGCCCGCTGGCTTTCAGTTCCGCCAGCGCTTCCATGGTGGAGGCCTTGACCGGATCGGACACGGCAATCAGTCCGACCAGGTGAGCGTTGGCCGCCAGATACATGACGCTGGCGCCTTCGCTGCGCAGGGCTTCGGCGCGCCCGGCCAGGGCATGCCAGTCGACCTTTTCGGCATCCATCAGGGCGGTGTTGCCAAGTGCGATGGTGCGGCCGTCCACCAGCCCGCGCACGCCGATACCGCTGCTCGACTCGAAGCTTGCGGGTTTGCTCAAGGCCACGCCGGTGCGGCGTGCCTCGTCGACGATGGCTCCGGCAAGGGGATGCTCGCTGCCTTGCTCGATGCTGGCGGCGATCTGCAGCACCTGCGCCGCGTCGAAGCCCGGCGCCGCAATGACCCGGTCGAACGCGGGCCGGCCTTCGGTGAGGGTGCCCGTCTTGTCGACGATGAGGGTGTCGACCGAGCGCATGCGCTCGATTGCCGCCGCATCGCGAAACAGCACCCCCTGCGTTGCCGCGCGGCCGGTGGCGGCCATGATCGACATCGGCGTGGCCAGGCCGAGCGCGCAGGGGCAGGCGATGATGAGGACGGCCACGGCATTGACGAAACCGAACACCCAGCCGGGCTGCGGCCCGAAAAACCCCCAGCCCAGCAGCGTGGCGATGGCGATGCCGACCACGATGACGACGAAATAGCTGGCGACGACGTCGGCCAGCCGCTGCATCGGCGCACGCGAGCGTTGTGCCTGGGCCACCATCTGGACGATCTGGGCGAGCATCGTCTGCGCACCGATCCTTTCTGCGCGAACCACCAGGCTGCCGCTGGCGTTGACGGTCGCACCGATGACCTGGTCGCCGGGACGCTTGGTCACCGGGACTGGCTCGCCGGTGAGCATCGATTCGTCCACCGCGCTTTCACCTTCCAGGACGACGCCGTCGGCCGGCACCTTCTCGCCCGGGCGCACGCGCAGGCAGTCGCCGATCTGTATGTCGGCCAGCGGCACGTCTTCTTCGGTGCCATCGGGCAGGATGCGCCTGGCCGTCCTGGGCGACAGACCCATGAGCGACCGGATTGCTGCCGAAGTCTGCGAGCGCGCCCGCAGTTCCAGTATCTGCCCCAGCAGGGTCAGTGAAATGATGACCGCAGCGGCCTCGAAATAGACGCCGACATTGCCATGCACGGCAAAGGTCGCGGGAAAAATCCCGGGTGCAACGGTTGCCACGACGCTGTAGCCGTATGCGGCGCCCACGCCGGTGCCGATCAGTGTCCACATGTTGGGGCTGCGGTTTGCGAGCGACTGCGCCCAGCGCTCGAAGAATGGCCGGCCGGCCCAGAGCACCACCGGCGTGCTGATGGCAAGCTCGATCCAGTTCTGGTACGGCAGGCCGCCTTGAAGAACCATGTGACCGAACATCGCCAGGACGAACACGACGACCGACAGGGGCAGCGTCCACCGGAAGCGGTGGCGGAAATCGACCAGCTCGGGGTTTTCCGCATCGTCCGGGCCCGGCATCTCCGGCTCCAGGGCCATGCCGCATTTCGGGCAGGTGCCGGGCGCCGGTTGGCGGATTTCCGGATGCATCGGGCAGGTGTAGAGCGTGCCCTCGGGCGCGGGTACGGCAGAGGCGGCGGGCCGCGGATCGAGATACTTGCGTGGGTCCGCCCTGAATTTCGCCACGCATCCCATGCTGCAGAAATGGTAAGTGGTGCCGGCGTATTCGACGCTCTTTTCTGGACTGTCCCGCACGGTCATGCCGCATACCGGGTCCGTGAACGGCTTTTCCACAGGCGTACCAATTGCTGCATCCGGCGGCGGCGCGGCAGGTGTGTTCGCGCCGGGTTGATGGCGCTGCCCGTCATGCGTATTCATGGCATGCCTGGAAGATGAATGTTCATGAATTTTTCCTTGCTTGAAGTGAGGACGGTGCCGGCGAAATTTTCAGGGCGACGCCGGCGGGGCGCTTGCGCCGAGGATTGCTGCGGCGACCAGGACGACGAGGAGAACGATCGACTCGATACGAAGGACAGCTGAAATCGCCCGCAAGTTCTTGCCGGCGGCCAGCGGCATCGCGCCGGCCGCAACGGCGGCGGGAAAGCCGACGAAACGGTTCCAGCCGCCCAGTGCCATGGCAGCACCTGCAAGGCACAGCTTGGTCGTCAGTACCCAGCCGTATTCGGTACGAACCAGTTCTGCCGGCGCATTCAAGACACGCAATGCGTTGTACAGCCCGGTCGTCAGCACGCCGGCCAGTGCGATGGTGGCCCAGTGCGAAAGCAAGGCCAGGTACCTGGCGGGCGCGGCGCTGGCGGCACTGGCTGCGACGACCGGCAGAACGACCCATGCCGCAACAAGGACCGTGCCGAGCCACAACGCCATCGAAAGCACATGAACCAGTTCGACCGCGGCAGCCATGCTCAACGCGTCGCCTGCCGCGGCATGACCGCTCTGGACGCGGCAGACGGCAAGCAGGACGACGATGCAAGGCAGCGCCGCACGGCATGCGTGACTGCGTGCGTAGCGCTCCGCTCCCCGATGCAGGGCAGCACCGGCGGCAAGGAGTGCTAGCGATGCCAGTCCGAAACGCCCGTACGAGGTGCCTGCAAAAACGGCCCACAGGCGCGGGCCGCTGTCGAACAAGGGTACGTCGGCCATGGTTGCAGACGCCTGCCAGAGCGACAACAGCGTGCCGGCGGCGGCGGCAACGAAGCCGACCCACATGGCAGCCGCCAGCGCCGGGCGCATGGCAGGGTCCGCTGGATCGTGCTGGCCACGCAGCCACGG
>JANXSS010000322.1 GCA_025356535.1 Herminiimonas sp. | reverse complement strand
CTGATCTTGGCTAACATGCCCACTGTGATCACTCCCTGTCTCCCTGCTCAAACATTAAGCAGGTGATTCAATCACGTGGGTCAAATTTAGATGAAATTTATTGCTTTAAGTGGATCAGTTCTAGGCAATCGTCAACACCGGGTGCATCCCTGCGCGGCGGGCTGCCATTCAACACCTCGTGTAGCGTCTGCGCCGCAACGAAGGGATAGGAGGGAACCACAAAGATCCTGCTTTGAAATTCAGCCGGCGCGCCCCTCTGCCCAAAGTTAAATAGTGCGTCGAGTGTTGGCTGGACGGCTTGTCCCTTGCCGCTCCTGATCGATTGGCAGTCAATGAACATCACTTCGTCGGGCCGGGCAAAATACGCCAGCTGGTGTCCCGGCCGATTTGCAACGACAGAGCCCAGGTTGATCAATCCGTAAATGGCAGGCGGTCCCTGGTCCTGATCTGCCCGCGCACAGCGCCTTGCCAGTTCCTGCAAGATGGCAGGTACCTTGTCGAACTGCAGGAATGGCTGGCTGTACCTGTCCACGTCGAAGACGACCTGATCCGCCGTTGCAACCGCATCGGCGTCCACGAAAACCAAGCGGATCGGGTCGGCCGGTATGAATCCGGACAGCCGGTCGGCATGATGGACGACCGTGCTGGTCATGATGTGGCGCGGTCGTTCGTTGTCGCCATCACCGCCGGGCTCCTGCTTGATCAATGGTTGTTGTGGTCCTCGCATTACCTCCGCCCAAAAGTCATTCCCGTCATTGTTGCGCGGGTCGGCTGGTTCGGGTGTGATGCCAGTCTTCAGGAACTCCAGCATGCCGTTTGCCAGCGTCACGCAATTCTTGTTCGCTCTGCTCGATGCCCGCAGGGCTAGCGCAGCGGCCTGCAGGTCGTCCCGGGTCAGCTTGCGCAGCCGTTCATGGTGCTCGGCCCGGGTACATGCAGCCACGGGTTCCGGCTTGATCGGAGAGGCTGCCCGTGCTGCCGGCAGGGTTGCTGCCGAGCGGTGTCGCGCGATGTCCGGCATGCCTGGGTTGGTAGCCAGTTTCGGGCGTTTGGTCAGACCTTGTTCAATCGGATTCGATGCTGCTGCCGGCAACGACCGTTTGGACGACGACGTGTTGCTGGCATCGGTGACGGATGACCCGGACGAGGAAGAGGCGGAGCCGGGGGATCGTAAGGGCGAAAGTGATCGGGGCATGGCAAGGCGGACGACAGGCAGTGTTCGAGACTTCAAAGTGTCTGTGGTCTACCTGCCCGGCTCCTTGCCAGTCTGCGAAGAGTCATTGCAGGCAACGTACAGTCTGGCATGCAGGCGTGCCGAGTTGAGGTCCGCGCGTGAACGCGGCGCGACATATCGGGACTCCGAAATCATCCTCGATAGCCAGCCAAGGCAGAAGTGGAATGTACAGCGTGAGCAACGCATTGCGTGATGACGTTCAGGGAGCTGAACGATTTTTTAAATAGTTTGCAGCCCTGGTAACGATGACCGGGTTCCGGCCCGCAGGGATTCACGCATCCAGAATGTTCGACAATGCCTTGTATCCATTATCGCGGCACGCCACGGCGAGCAGGCCCGCCTTGGTCAGCTGCCCCATCCCGCGGGTGGCGATCAGGTGCAATGTGCGGCTGGCGCCTTTGTGCACGGCGATGTCGCAGATGTCAGATGATGTCAACCCCAACTGGCGAAGCGCTGGTAAGTGTGCCACGATCGCCGGCAACTCCCTGAAATCCCGGGCGTCGATAGCGACCCTGACGATTTCATCGCGAGGCAGCCCCAGAGCAAGTAATGCGGGTACATGTTTCTGCACTTCCTGCAGCCGAAACTTGGCTGAAAATTTTTCTCCAGAAGCCGCGATCTTGACAATGTCATCGAGCGTCAGCCCCATGGCAACGATTGCGGGTGCAAGTTTCAACACTGCCGGAAACTGCAACTCCGCTGAATATTTGCGGTTAGCGACCGCAATCTTGACGATGTCGTCGACCGTCAGCCCCAGATCAAGCAATGGGGCCATCGCCTTCCGCATGATGTGAAGCCCGTCTTGCGTGCCACCTTGCAGGTGGTTCAACGCCACAATCTTGACGATCTCACCCGGCGTGACGCCTCGAGCAAGTAGCTCGGGTGCATGCCTGGTTACAGTCGCCAAGCCGTCGGAAGCGCCGTTGACTGCAATGTTGACGATGTGACCGAGCTCCAGTCCCAGGCCACGCAATGCGGGTTCATGGGTCTTGACTGCCTCCAGCACTTTCCAGCCGCCGGTGATCGCCCCTGCGCTGGCGGCAATATCGACGACCGCACCGAGCGGTAGTCCCAGGTCAAGCAAGGCACGCGTATGCTGGCGCATCTCATCCAGCATGAGGACATTGCTGTTCCGATGGGCCAGAACCCTGAGGATGTCAGCGCGTGTCACGCCGAGCTCAAGCAGTGCGGGCCCATGTCCGGTCACTGCCGTCAGCGCCTCGTCCACGGGCCATTTATCGGCAAGCTTGATGACATCGTCGAGCGTGAATTCGAGCGCAAACATTGCGCGCGCATGTTTCGTCACTGCCGTCAGCACCTCGTCCGCGCGCTCCTTGGCGGCAAGCCTGAGGACGCCTTCCAGCGGCAATCCGAGCGCAAGCAATGCGGGCCCATGTCGGGCAATGGCTGCCAGAGTCAGAGGGCCGTTTTGTTTGATTGCAAGCTTGACGACGTCATCGAGCGACATGCCCAGATTGTGTAATGCGCGCGCATTTGCAGCCAGCGCCAGCATTGCGGCTGGCCCTGCCCAGACTGAGCTTGCCACCTTGCCGATGTGATCGGGCGACATTCCCAGAGCGCGTAATGCGGGCGCATGTGCGATCAGCGCCTGCATTCCGGCCGGCGGGCTGAAATCGTAGCTTGCCACCTTGACGATGTCATCGAGCGGCAATTCCAGGGTACGCAATGTGGCCGCATTCTGGCTTACCACCGCCAGTGTCGATGCACCGCCGCGGCAGGCGCCAATCGAAAGGATTTTGTCCATGGGCATGCCAAGCCCCAGCGGCGGCGGCGCCATCAGGCTGGGACCGCAGTGTTGCGCCACATCAAGTGCCTTGGCATCCCCGAAACGCTGAACAAGTTGCTGCATTTGCCATGGTTGGAGTGCCGGTGCCGGTGCATGCAGATTTCCGCCCGGTGCTGCAAGCGGCGCTCTTTCTGGTCCCGCTGCGTTCGGCATTGCGATGGCGCGATCGTTTGCGGGCGCGGCAAAAGGGAACATCCCGACCGGTTCGAACGGGTTCATCGCCCAGGGCAGTTGCTGCGGTGCGGCGACCGGCGCAGGCCAAGGCGCCGCAACCAGGGGTGAGCGGATGCTCATGGCGGCCGCTGCGCCTGGTGCATCCCTGCGCGGCGGGCTGCCATTTAACACTTCACGTAACGTCTGCGCCGCAACGAAGGGATAGGAGGGAACCACGAAGATCTTGCTTTGAAATGCAGCCGGCGCGCCCGTCTGTCCAAAGTTGCACAGTGCGTCGAGTGCCGGCTGGACAGCTTGTCCCCTGCCGTTGTTGATCCATTGGCAGTCAATGAACAGCACCTCGTCGGGCCGGGCAAAATATGCCAGCTGATGCCCCGCCGTATTTGCAGTGACAGAGGCCAGGTTGATCAATCCGTAAATGGCAGGCGGTCCCTGGTCCTGATCTGCCCGCGCACAGCGCCTTGCCAGTTCCTTCAGGATGGCAGGTGCCTCGTTGAACTGCATGAATGGCTGGCTGTATCTGTCCACTTCGAAGACGACGTGATCCAGCATCTGTATCGTGCCAGCGTTCAGGAGAACACTGTCGACCGGGTCTGCCGGTATGAATCCGGCCAGCCGGTCGCCATGATGGATCACCGTGCTGGTCATGACGTGACGCGGTCGCTGGTGGTCGTCATCACCGTCGGGCTCCTGCTTGATCAATCGCTGTTGTGGTCCAAACATTACTTCGGACAAAAAGTCGTTGCCGTCATTGTCGCGCGGGTCGGCTGGTTCGGGTGTGACGCCAGTCTTCAGGAACTCCAGCATGCCGTTTGCCAGTGTCACGCAATTCTTGTTCGCTCTGCTCGATGCCCGCAGGGCCAGCGCAGCGGCCTGCAGGTCGTCCCGGGTCAGCTTGCGCAGCCGTTCATGGTGCTCGGCCCGGTCACTTGCCGCCACGGCTTCCGGCTTGATCGGGGAGGCACTCCGTCCTGGCGGCAGGGTTGCTGCCGGGCGTAGTGTGAAGGCTTCAGGCGCGCCTGGATTGGCTCCCAGCATCTGGCGCTTGGGCGGACGTTGCTCAAGCAGAGTCGATGAGGTCGGAGACGCCGCCCGTTTGGACGACGGCGTGCTGCTGCTATCGGCGGCGGATGACGCCGGAGGAACAGGGGCGGAAGCGGGGGAGCGTAACGGCGAAAGTGATTTCGGCATGGCGAAGAGACCGACAAGCGGTGTTTGAAACTTCAGAGTGTCTGTGATCTGGTTGCATGGCCGATTGCCCGAACGCGAAGGCTTATCATTGACAACGCGCAACCCAGCATGCAGGTGCGCCGAATTGAGCTCAGCGCGCTGATTCGGCGGACATGTGCGTGGACCGAGCGGCGTCGTCGAGGTAACTGCCGACATGGGAAAAGCCGCGCTTCAACGTGTTGTAAGACACCAGGTCGCCGGGCTGCATGTCCTGACTCCCGACATGCGTGCTCGGGGTCGCTGGGGCGTTGCGAAATAGGCCTCGGGCTTTCGAAGCGCTTTGCAACGCTTCGATCAACTCGGAGAGCACCCAAAGCAGAAGTTGAATGTACAGCGTGGGCAAGGCATTGCGTACTGACGTTCAGGGTGATGAATGATTTTCTAGTTTGTTCGCACAACTGGGTACGGCGGCTGGGTTCCGGCTCGCATGGATTCAGGCTTTTAAAGTCTTTAACAATTCTTTGTATCCATTAGGGCGGCAAGCCATAGCGAGCAGGTCGGCTTTGCGAAGGCGCGCCAGCTCGGTGGTCGTCGCCATCACACTTAATGTCTTACTGGCGCCTTCATGCAAAGCGACGCTGGTGATTTCGGCTATTGTCAGCCCCAGTTGGCCAAGGGCTTCTGCATGTTTCACGATCTCGTTCAAAACGCTCGAATCGCGGGTGTTGGTCACAAGCCTGACGATTTCAACAAGAGGCAGCTTTAGCTCGAGTAATGCAGGTACATGGTCCCGCATTGACTGAAGCCGAAGCCTGGCTGAAAATTTTTCGTCAGATACCGCAATCGCGACGATGTCATCGCACGTCAACTTCATGTCAAGCAATGGGCGTGCATGTTTTAGCACTGCCTGAAGCTGGGACTGGGCTGAAAATCTGTCATTGGCCCTTACAATCTTGACGATTTGGTCGACCGTCAGCCCTAAGTCAAGTAACTGATGCGCCTGATGCTTCATGATGTTAAGCCCCGTCTGCGAGACATTTCTCCGGCCGTTCAACGCCACAATCTCGACGATGTCATCCGGCGTGACTTTTCGGACAAGCAACGCGGGTGCATGAATGATTACTTCCGCCAACCCATGCGAATTGCTGTAGCACGCAATTTCGGCGATGTGATGGAGCTCCAGTCCCAGGGTACGCAATGCGGGCGCATGGTTGTTCACTGCTTCCAGGATGTGGACGTCGCTGCCAAGAGAATTCCTTGAGCTGGCGGCGATTTGAACGACCACTTCGAGCGGCAGTCCCAAAGTACGTAATGCAGGTGTATGTTGCCGCATTTCTTCGAGAATGCGCGGATCGCTGCGACAATCGGCCAGAACGTTGATGATGTCATTGAACGAGATGTCCAACGCAAGCAATGCGGGCGCCTCTCTGGTCACAGCCGTCAGCACCGCTTCCACGCCGGTGTTGTCTGCAAGCCTGATGACGTCATCGAGTGACATTTGCAAAGCAAGCAATGCGCGCGCATGTGTTGCCACTGCCTTCAAAACCTCTTCTGCGCGGTCTTTGGTGGCAAGCTTGATGACGTCATCGAGCGACATCCCCACAGCACGTAATGCGGGCGCATGTGCAACTAACGCCTTGATTGCGTTCGCGCCGTTCCAAGTCGCAGATGCCACTTTGACGATGTCATCGAGCGGCAGTTCGAGCGCACGTAATGCGGGCGCATGTTCGCTTACCGCTGCCAGTGAAAATTCATCGCCCGGGAAGGATCCGATCGTGAGGATTTTATCCATGGGCATGCCAAGCCCGAGCGGTGGCGGCGCCATCAAGGCAGGACCGCAGTGTCTTGCCATCTGGAGCGCTTTGCCTGGCCCGAATTTCTGAACAAGTCGTTGCATCTGCCATGCGTTGAGTGACGGAGGCACTGGTGGTGCAGGCAAGTTCCCGACCGGTGGCGCAAGGACTGCCGATCTTGCGGGTTCGGCAGCTTTCGGAAGTGAAGTGTTGCGATCGTTTGCCGGCGCGACAAGAGGGAACATCCCGACTGGTCCGACCGGGTTCATCGCCCCCACTGGTTGCTGCGGCACGGGAATCGGCGCGGGCGTAGGCGCCGCGGCCAAGGGTGAGCGTGTGCTCATGGCGGCCGCTGAGCCTGGTGCATCCCTACGCTGCGGGCTGCCATTCAACACCTCGCGTAGCGTCTGTGCCGCAACGAAGGGATAGGAGGGAGTCACAAAGATCTTGCTTTGAAATTCAGCCGGTGCGCCCGTCTGTCCAAAGTCGAATAGTGCGTCGAGTGTCGGCTGGACCGCTTGTCCCTTGCCGCTTCTGATCGATTGGCAGTCAATGAACATCACCTCATCGGGCCGGGCAAAATATGCCAGCTGATGCCCCGCCGTATTTGCAGCGACAGCGCCCAGGTTGATCAATCCGTAAATGGCAGGCGATCCTTGGCCCTGATCTGCCCGCGCACAGCGCCTTGCCAGTTCCCGCAAGTTGGCAGATGCCTCGTTGAATTGCATGAATGGCTGGCTGTATCTGTCCACTTCGTAGACGACGTGATCCAGCATTTGTACCGTATCAGAGTTCACGGCATCAAAGCAGAGCGGGTCGGCCGGTATGAACCCGGCTAGCCGATCGCCATGATGGACGACCATGCTGGTCATGATGTGATGAGGTCGTTGATCATCGATCTCCTTGTCAAGCTCCTGCTTGATCAATGGCTGTTGTGGTCCCAGCATTGCCTCGACCGCAAAATCCTCGTGGGTATTTTTTCGGGGGTCGGCTGTTTTGGGCGTGGCGCCTGTTTGCAGAAACTCCAGTATTCCGGTGGCGAGTGTCACGCAGTTGTTGCTTGCCTTGCTCGTTTCCCGAAGGGCTAGTGCAGCGGCCTGCAAGTCCTCTCGTGTCAGGTTGCGCAAGCGTTCGTGATGCTCGGCAATTGAAGCTGCAGCCACGGTCTCTGGCTTGATTGAGGAAGCTGCGCGCCCTGGTGGCAAGGTTGCTGCCAGACGGCGTGGGGAAGCGTCAGGCACGTTTAGGGTTCCAACAAGCATCCGGCGCCTGGATGGACCTTGCTCAATTAAATCCGATGATGCGGCTGTCACCGACCGTTTGGAAGACGACGGGCCGCTGCTGATGGCGGTAGTTGTCAACCTAGTTGTCGCCTAAACCATTTTTTCAAGCTGCTTTTTTTAACTCGAATTGCGATGCCTGCAAGCCGGTTTTTTCGTCCGCCTGCCGGTCGGGATTCAGGTGCACAATTCCGATTGGTGTCCAGT
>JANXSS010000320.1 GCA_025356535.1 Herminiimonas sp. | reverse complement strand
CCTGATCTTGGCTAACATGCCCACTGTGATCACTCCCTGTCTCCCTGCTCAAACATTAAGCAGGTGATTCAATCACGTGGGTCAAATTTAGATGAAATTTATTGCTTTAAGTGGATCAGTTCTAGGCAATCGTCAACACGGCGAGGCGAGCGTGCTCTTCGAAGGCGTCGCCGGCGCGCGACTGCGCGGGCGCTGGCTGGCGAGCGTGCAGCAGCATTGCCACTTCATTGCCGGCCACCTGTCGCTGCATTCGTCGGCAAACAATCATTTGGTGGGCGAATACATGGGCCTGTTCATCGGCGCGCTGACCTGGCCGTGCTGGCCGGCCAGCGCCGGCTGGTGTGCACTCGGACGCGACGGCTTGCAGCAGCAGGCGCTGCTGCAGAACTGCGCCGACGGCGTCAACCGCGAGCAGGCGATCTGGTATCACCATGAAGTGGCCGACATGCTGCTGCTGTGCGGCCTGTTCGGCCGCGCCAACGGCCAGCCGCTATCGGACGCCTGCTGGCAGCGGCTCGAGCGCATGCTCGAATTCATTCATGCCCTAATGGATGTGGCCGGCAACCTGCCGATGATCGGCGATGCGGACGATGCCGCGCTGCGCCTGGCCTGCGAGCCGCACTGCAATCCGTACCGGGCGCTGCTGGCGTCGGGCGCGGTGCTGTTCGAGCGCGCCGATTTCGCCGCCAAGGCCGGCTGCTTCGACGACAAGAGCCGCTGGCTGCTCGGCGATGCGGCGGCCCTGGCCTTCGCCGCATTGCTGCAACCGGCAACGCCGGCAGACCAGGGACACCGCGCGCAACCACGCCGCAGCTTTCCGCAAGGCGGTTACTACATCCTCGGCTGCGACTTCGACACCCCGTCCGAAATCCGGCTGGTGGCCGACACCGGCCCGCTCGGCTATCTCGGCATTGCCGCGCACGGCCATGCAGATGCCCTGGCCCTGACGCTGTCGGCCGCCGGGCTGCCGTTGCTGATCGACCCCGGCACCTATGCCTACCATTCGCAGCCGGAGTGGCGCAATTATTTTCGCGGCACGGCCGCCCACAACACGGCGCGCATCGACGGCCTCGACCAGTCCGTAACCGGCGGCAATTTCATGTGGCTGCACAAGGCCGGCGCCGCCTGCGACCACTGGCAGAGCACGCCCCAGGAGGACTGCCTGGTTGCCCATCACGACGGCTACCTGCGCCTGCGCGACCCGGTCCTGCATCGACGCCGGATCGTCTTCCAAAAAGCGCAGCGGCAGGTTCTCGTGGAAGACACCTTCGAGTGCCGGCAGGCGCATGCGGTCGAACTGAGCTGGCATTTTTCCGAGCGGTGCACCGTCCGGCTGTGCGATGGCGGCGCCATGGCCACATGCGGCAACGTGCGCCTGCACATCGGCATGCCGCACACGGATGCAATGCCGGATCTGGCGATCGGACGAACGTCGCCGCCGCTGGGATGGATTTCCTACCGTTTCGACGAGAAGTGCGCCGCGCCCACGCTCGTATGGAGAGAAACGATCGTCGGCACCCACACCTGTACGACACGGCTGGCAATCCTGATCGACTGAAACGATGGCCGCCCGATCAAGCCGCTAAGGCGTGCCGGACCCGGGCGTGCCGGACCCAGTCGCGCTTCAATACACGTTCTTTCCGGTCCAGCCCCCCAGCGCCGTACGCAGCACGATGCGCAGATCCATCCAGAGCGACCAGTGCTGGATGTAGTACAGGTCGAACTGCACGCGCTTTTCCATCTTGTCGACCGTATCGGTTTCGCCGCGATAGCCGTCAATCTGCGCCCAGCCGGTGATGCCCGGCTTGACCCGGTGGCGCAGCATGTACTGTTCCAGCAGCTGCTTGTAGATTTCATTGTGCGCGATCGCATGCGGTCGCGGGCCGACCACCGACATGTCGCCGCGCAGGACGTTGAAGAACTGCGGCAGTTCGTCGAGGCTGCGGTGGCGCAGGAAGGCGCCGAAGGCCGTCACCCTGGGGTCGCCCTGGCAGGCCTGCGTCACGCCGTCGTGGTCGCGGTGCAGCGCCATCGTGCGGAATTTATAGACATCGAACTTGCGGCCGTTCAGACCAAGCCGCGACTGCCGGAACAGCACCGGCCCCGGCGACGAATACTTCACGCCGATTGCAATTGCCAGCAGCAGCGGCGACAGCATCACGAGCACCGCGGCTGAAAAAAACTTGTCGAACAGCGTCTTGACGACTTCCTGGCTGCCGCGCGAGACCGGCGCATTCAGGTCGATGGCCGGGAAGCCGAGAAAGTCGATCATCTGCAGGCTCAGCACGCGCATCGACAGCACGTTCGGAATCCAGCGTACGTCTGCCAGCACATTGCGCAACAGGTAATGCAGGGCCTGCAGCTCGGGCGCCGCGGTCATCGGCAGGGTGATCCACAACTCGTCGATGTCATGCGCGGCCACATGATCGGCGATGTCGTCGAGCCGGGCGATGCGCGGCACCGTGGCGTCTTCCAGCGGCACCTCGTCGGTGCCATTGCTGACATAGACGCCGGCGACCTCATAGCCGTACCAGCCTTGCTGGGTGGCGCGCAGATGCATCTCGCGCCCGATCTCGTTGTAGCCGACGATCAGCACGTGCCGGTTGTTGAGGCCCCGCGTGCGCAGGTGGCGCAGCAGCAGGTAGGCAAGGAAGCGGCAGCCGAACAGCAAGGCGATGCCGGTGAGGTACCAGTACAGCATCCACAGACGCGACAGGTCGCCGACATGATGGATCAGAAAACTGAAGACCAGCCCGATCAGCAGCACCAGCGACCAGGACATCGCCAGGCGGAAGGCAAGCGCCGACAGCGAGCGGCCGCGCCACGAGACGTACAGGTCGAATTGCGGAAACAGCAAGTAGGCAAGCGAGCTGCAGAAATACAGCATGACTGCATGAATCGGTGCGACGGTGCCGATCGGCAGATAAAAGCGAAGATAGGTAGCAAAATGGCCCGCAGCCAAAAGTGCGGCCGCATCGAGCAGCCGTAACGAGAGCTCGAGGTAGGACGAATTTAGCTTTGATACGTCGCGCATGGCTGCCGGTTATTGTGCAGGTGTAACCGCTGAAGACGAGGGTGTTGTCAGCGCAGGAAGGCCGGTGACCGGAAGGCGGTGTGAGCCGCGCAATTGGCTTTTGACCATCCACATTTTCGTTCATGGTAATCACAAAAAAGCTCACGCAATTTGGCATCCGAAGAAGTTTTGTCTCGGATCAATCCAGTCTGTTGATCCGCTTCAGAAGGCATCATGCAGCACCGGTTTGCCGCAGGTTCCGTGGTGGCTGGTCATCGGTTGCAACCTGCCTGCTTCCGTCAAGCGAGGCTGGAAAGCCGGGTCGGGATGCGCGAATCGCACATATCCGCGCAAAAATCGGCCTTTTGTCGAATGCAATGCATCGTTTTTAACTGATGTCGAATTTCAAGACAACTTTTGAATAACGATTGGATTTTTCACAAGAGTGGTGCACACTGCACTGATAAAAACTAAAATCCATCGCGAAGAGCAGATGTGAGGAGACCGAAAATGCCCGCCTTCAAGCATGAAGCGCGGGCTTTTTCATGCATTTTCCGGGCGATCGGAGGCTGATTTCCAGAGTGTTTAATGCAGTGCAGCACAGCCCATGTTGGTGCGTTCGCGGCGGTTGTAATGATGGAATTGCCCCGCAAATCCATGTTATATAAAAAACGAATACCACTTATACAAAATCAGGATTGGGATATTTTATTGCGACGCCGCATAATTCAGTGGTCTCCTCTGTATCTCAACGATATGGATTTAGCCCGCCTCCTTGGCGGGCTTTTTTTTCGCCGCATTCCGTACCAAGCCATATCAATTGGGCAACGGCTTCAATCGGTTCACAATGCCGGCGTGCCATCAGCGGGCACACGCTTGCCAACCCGTTCGAATTCCGAAATCACCTGTCCGCCGAGCAGCAGCAACGTCGCGGCGATTTCAAGACTGAGCAACACGACGATTGCGGTCGTCAGCGAGCCATAGACGACGCTTACCTGGGATAAGGTCGTGAAATACCAGACCAGGACGTGCCGCGTGATTTCCCACAGTACCGTAGCTGTTACGGCGCCCACCAGCGCATGGCGCAGCGACAGGCGGCCGACCGGCATGACGAGGTAGACCGACGTGAGCACGAAGATTTCGCCCGCCAGCCCGAGGCAATACAGCAGCGCGCCCGAGACGCCGTGCAGGGACCAGGTGCGCCCGAGGAACTCGACGCTTTCCTGCCCGATCGCCTGCAGGCTGCCGGCCACCAGTGTTGTCAGCAGCAGGCCGAAACCGAGGAACAGGATGTAGCAGTAGGGCAGCACTGCAGATACCAGGAAGTGCCGCCGCCGGATGGCGACCCGGTGCAGGAAAATGACCGACATGGCGTTTTCCAGCACCGTGAAGGCCAGCGAGCTGAAAAAAATCATCGTGATGAGCAGCACCCAGCCGACCACGTCCCGATGCGTCAGGAAGTTTGCCAGTTCGGCCACCACCGACGCCGACTGGCCGGGTATGAGCCACTCCAGGTAGCGTGCCAGCGTCTGCAGCAACAAGGCCTGGTCGATCACGTGCGAGAGCACGATCACCGACAGGATCAGCAGCGGCACGATCGACAGCAAGGCATAGTAGGCCACTGCGCCGGCCAGCAACAGGCCCTGGTTGGCCCGAAAGCCCTTGATGACGGTCCAGGCGAACCGTAGCGGATGTTGAGCAATGATCTGGGTGCGGGGATCAAGAAATTTCATGAGGCGGCTCAGGGCAGGTGATCGGCTGGCAATCAGTCGGGATACGGGCAACGGCACCGGTTCGCAAAGGACACCGGAGCGGAAAGGTTAGCAGCAAATCCGCCCGGGCATGGCAAATTGCCAAGAAGACCAGGAGACCGCAGGCAGCGGCCTTACGGCCCGCCCTGCCATGGTCAGACGCCGGATTGCGGGCTGCGCGGCGAAAAGCCGAGGACGGTCTCGCACCAGCGCGCCACCCGCAAAAGATGCAGGTCCTGCCGGTACGCCGCAACCAGCTGTATGCCGAGCGGCAAGCCGTTGCTGGCCAGACCAGCCGGCAGGGCGATTGCCGGCACGCCCAGAAAGCTCCAGGGTGTGCAAAAGCGTGCGTCGCCGGTGTCGTCCAGGCCCAGCGGCGCAGCGCCGGCTGCCGGCAAGGTCAGGATCGCATCATGGTCGGCAAGCAGCGTGCCGAGAGTGGTGCGCAGGGCAGCCTGGCGAGCACGGGCCTGCAGGTAGGTTTCGGCGCGCAGGCGGCGCCCTCGTTCCACCAGGGCGTGCATGTGGTGGCTGATCAGTGCGCCACTGCGCTCGCACAGCGCACCGTAGACCACCGCCGCCTCGGCTTCGAGCAGGATCATGGCGTCGTCCCAAACGCCGTCATAGGCCGCCGGTAATTCGAGTGCCGTGACCGTTGCGCCGGCAGAACGGAAGGCGTTCGCACTCGCCTGCAGCAGCTGTTGCTGGGCCAGCGAGGCATTGTCGAAGAGTGCAGTACGCATGACGGCGATGCGGGGCTGTACCGCCGGCGCGACGCCGGCATCGATATCGATCGCCCAGCCGGGCATGCTGCCGGCCTGAGGGTCGCCGGCATCGCTGCCGACCAGCCAGCCCAGCAGATAGCCGGCATCGCAGACGCTGCGGGCAAATACGCCGATATGGTCGAGCGAGCCGGCCAGCGGCTGCACGCCGGTGCGTGCAATGGCGCCATGACTGGGTTTCATGCCGACCACACCGCAAAAGGCAGCCGGCCGGATGATCGAGCCAAGCGTCTGGGTGCCGAGCGCTACCGGCACGATTCCCGCGGCGACTGCAGCGGCCGAGCCGCTCGAGGAGCCGCCCGGCGTGTGGGCAGGATTCCAGGGGTTGCGCGTCGGCCCCGGCTGGCGCCACGCGAATTCGGTTGTCACGGTCTTGCCGACGATGACGGCGCCGAGCGCGCGCAGCCGGGCAACCACCCAGGCGTCTGCATCCGGCAGATGGTCGGCGTACAACGGCGAACCGTTGGTCGTGATCATGTCAGCCGTGGCAATCAGGTCCTTGACGCCAACGGGAATGCCTGCCAGCGGACCCGCCGCCGGTGTCTCGGGCGCCGTCGCGTTGATGCACACGAATGCCTGCAGCCGGGCCTGCGTCGCATGCGCTCTGGCCAGGCTGGCGCGGGCCACCGCACCTGCGGCGAACCGGCCCGCGCGCTGGCCCGCAAGTGTCTCAAGCAAGCCCGGCAGCATGCCGGACAACCCATCCGGGGCGACGTCCGCGGCGACAAACACTGGTTCACAAACCGTGACGGCTTCAGGGAGATTCGGCGACGCTTCAGGCTTAACGGCAGGCATGGTATATCCCGAAAACGTTGCAGGGCAGGTCTGATGACGAGCGTGCATCATACCGCGCCATTGTCAGAGTTCCGCGCCGTATGCGGGTTACCGCACGGACTTAAAGCATTCGGCTCGTTACTGTAAGGCATTATCAAACAGAATATCGCCGAATCGCATCCCGCGCATGCTGCAACCAGCTTCGTGTCGCCCGTCACTCTTCTTCTATCGAGCGTTTGCCCGCAGCGTTTGAACGTCGGCAAACCCAGCCTCAGGGTAATTAATGATCAAGCAGGACGCAATCCTGAATGCAAAACTGCTGGTGGTCGACGATCGCACCGAGAACGTCGATCTGCTTGTCGCGATTTTGCACCAGGCCGGGTACACCCGCGTCTGCTCCACCACCGAGCCGGGAGAGGTTTTTGCGCTGCACGAGAAAGAGCGATTCGATCTGATCCTGCTCGACCTGAACATGCCGGGAATGGATGGCTTCGAAGTGATGGAAAAGTTAAAGCAGGTCGAGGAGGATGCGTACCTGCCTGTGCTGGCAATCACGGCCCAGCCACGCTTCAAGATTGCGGCTCTTGAAGCCGGTGCGCGCGACTTCATCACCAAACCGTACGACCTGGTCGAGGTGCGCCAGCGGATCCACAACATTCTCGAAGTGCGGCTGTTGTACAAGGAAGTTGCCGAGTACGCCAGAGTGCACAAGGAACTGGCGCTGCATGATGCGCTGACCGGCCTGCCCAACCGACGCCTGTTGCTCGACCGGTTGATCACCTTGCTGTTGCATGCCAAGCGCACGCAGCAGCGCATTGCTGTGATGTACCTCGACTTCGACGGCTTCAAGGCAGTCAATGACGTGCATGGGCACGACTGCGGCGACAAGCTGCTGATCATGGCGGCAGGACGATTGCGTTACGCCGCGCGGGAAGAAGACACCATCGCCCGGCTGGGCGGCGACGAGTTCATGGTGGTCATCGGCGACATCGCCGACTTCGGCGACATTCACCGTCCTGCCACCAACATCATCCGCGAGCTGTCCGAACCTTACCTGATCGACGGCGCCCGCATCAGTGTCACCGCGAGCATCGGCATCAGTTTCTATCCTGACGATGGCGTCGATGTCGATGTTCTGATCCGGCGCGCGGACCAGGCGTTGTACGAGGCAAAGCACGCTGGCAAGAACCGGTATTGCACCTCGGTTGGCTGAAGTCGCCCGTGCACCGCTTCAGGCGCTGCCGGTCACCGGCACAGGTGTCGATATCAACATCACAAGAGGCTGGAAATTATGGACATCAGCCCGTCGTAGAACACGAAGCCGGCCGCGCCCAGCTCTGCGGCTATCGCAAGCAACAACATGCTTTGCGGCATATGTCCGGGAGCCGCCTGTAACAAAAGCCGGGCTACCATTTTGCAAAATACGGTGCGGGATCGACGAGCATTTTTCCTCCATCCGAAAAGACATTCGACATTACCAACTTACTTTACATATTTTTGCTTCAGTTAAACAGCAGTTTGTTTCCACAAATTGTACAAAATTACCTTTATGTAACGTTGTGTATCAATCCGCGGTAACAAGGTGGATATTTCGGGAAATACAAGCAGGTTTAAAAAAAGCTTGTATTCCTTTCTTGCAGCAAACGCGTTACGTGGAAAGGGGCAGTCAGTGCTGTCCTCGGCCAAGCGTTACCGTCACTCTCAAAGGATTTCAGAATGAAAAAACTTATTGCAATATTTGCTGTTCTGGCAGCCAGCTCGTTAGCCAATGCACAGGGCATCAGCGGCCATCCTGATGCACGTAACGATCGCATGCCGTCGGCATATGCGGCCGAACATCGGGCTACACCGGCATATCGTCGCGCCGATCATCGGCGCATGAAGGCGAAGCATCACCGTCATCATCGCAAGCATCGCCACAACATGTAATTTCTGCATGCATTCAGTTGCCTGGCACGACGGTTATTTCGAATTTGAAATGACCGTTTTTTTTAAGTGGCCAAACCAGCCTGGCGAAACACAACTGGATACAACTGTTCTTCTGCAGACACGAAACAGACACGAAACAGACACAATCGACGTCTACTATCTGTTGCACGGACAGCGCTTCTGTCTTTACTCTTAAAGGAATCAACGTGAACACACTGAGCAAGCATGTCTTGATGCTGGCAGTAACGACGGCAGTTGGCGCCTCTGCCATGGCAGCCGACCCGGCCGACAAGCCATCAGGCGAAGGTCAGCGCATGGGCTGGCACAAGATGACACCGGAAAAAATGCGCGAGCACATGTTGAAGCGGCAGGCGGCACTGCATGATCAACTAAAGCTCACGGCGGCGCAGGAGCCCGCATGGAAGACCTACATTGCCGCGGTCACGCCGACCGAGATGGGCAAGCACTGGGGCGACCATGAAGCCATGGCAAAAATGTCGGCCCCGGAACGGCTCGAAAAGCATATTGCGATGAACAAGGAGCGCGATGCCCGCATGGCTTCGCATCTGGCGTCAATGAAAACGTTCTATGCAGTCCTCACGCCCGAGCAACAACAGATTTTCAACAAGCAGACCATGCATGGCGGCGGCAAGCACGGCCATCCGCATGAAGGCCATGACAGGATGAAAGGCTGATAAAAAAAACCACAGGCGACTGTGGTTTTTCCGTTTCAGCGCCAGTCGACCGTACCGAAGCCATCCTTGCCCAGCAAGGTGTAGTAGATGCCGATCGTGCCGCGGCTCTGGGTCTGATCGCCGGTTGCCGGAAACGCCGCGTCCCGGCGCGACCAGGTGTATTTCAGCGCCACGGCATGCTGGTTGCGAATCCGGTATGTCAGGGATGCGTCGGCCCTGGCAATGGTTTCATGGCCGCCCGCCTGCGCCGCAGCCACACGGCTGACGTAATATTCACGGGCATTGAGCGCCAGCGCAGCCCGTTCGTCGAATACCGCGCGCAACGACAACAGTGCCTGGGGCGCCAGGCCGTAGTTGTAGTCCCGCGCGCCGGCAGTGTGCACCGAGCCTGCCGCGGCGTAACCGATGCCGAACGTTCCGGTACCCTGCAACGCGATCTTGTTGCTGACCCACCACTGGCCGGTGCTGCCAAGCGACAGCGCCGTGCTCGACACCCGGAACAGTTGCGGCGCGATGTAATCGTAGCTGCCGTACAGGCCCCAGATTCCACGATAGTTCTTGCCCGCTTCATACTGGCTGCCGATCAGCAGGCCGCGATTGAGAATGCTTTCAACGCCGTTAGCCGACGAGCCATTGATTTCGAAATTGAAGTAATCGAAAGGGCGGGTATAGGAATAGCCGTCCTTGCCGGGCAGGCCATAGTCCATAGCAAAATTTGCCTGGAATTCATTGCGCTTGAAGCTCGTCGACAAGCCAGGCGCATTCTGGCCGGTACCCACTGCGCCGAGTTGCAGGCGACCATAATAGGCCGGGTTATGGCTGCTGAAGACCGCATCGAAACGCTTGCCGAACGCCAGCCGGTTCAATCCGGTCGGCGGCGAGATGGCTGCCGCACTGGTCTCGCGCCAGAAAGGTGACATCTGGGTTTCCTTTTCCAGAACCAGGCTGGCCATGCGAAACAGCGACTCACCGAGAAAACTGCCGGCAATGCCACTGGCGATCTGGTCGTTTCGCGACGGCGGCGTGATTTCGCCGAACACTTCCCAGAAGGCGCTGCCGGCAAAAGTGTAGGCAGCGGCTTCCCAGTAATTCATGCCTGCCGAGCGGGCAAAGCCGTGATACATCGCGCCCTGGTAAGGATGGGCGAACTGGTTGGTGCTGAACGGATCGGAATCGATGACCCAGCTGCTGCGCAGGTTGCGCCGCCAGGAACCGACGCTGACGTTGTAGTCGGTCGTGTTCTTGATCAGGGCGCGGTCGACACGGTTGAGGACCGTATCGAAACCGATGATCTCCAGCGCCGGCAACAGGTAATCCTTTTTCGGCCCGACCGGATTCCAGTCCTCGTCGCCGCCCAGCGCAGGCAGGCGCATGACGGTACCGTTTTGCTGCGCTAGCGCGGCCGGCGATACCGGACCGGTTGCCGCTGCACCGGCCTGTGCGGCGGCAGCCGACGCGACACATGCGCCGGCCAGCGCCAGCGCCGATACGGCTGCGCCATGGAATCTGATTGCCATTGGCTGTCTGTTCGTTTTCATATGGAGGGAATGAATCCTGAATCAGTGATCGAATTGCCAAGGGTTTCACAAATTGCTTTCAAACAATGTACGGCTTACCGCACATGAGCGTATTGTGTCGGCCAAACATGCATTACTTGCTTGATCCTGGCCCACTTCACGTTAAGATTGCCGCGCCTGCGGTCGCGACCGTGCAAAACCGGTCAGAGGCCAGGCAGGCCCAACCGGCATCATCCTATAAATTTTCTGTCAACTCCTGGATAAAACTTGAGCGAACCGACCAAAAGCAGCATGCGCGCCCTGACGATTGCCGCCATCGGGATCGTCTACGGCGATATCGGCACCAGCCCGCTCTACACCATGAAGGAAATCTTCTCCAGCCAGCATGGTCTCACGCTCGATCGCGCCAACCTGCTTGGGGTGGTGTCGCTGATTCTCTGGGGCCTGACGCTGATCGTTTCGTTGAAGTACGTGACACTGATCATGCGCGCCAACAATCACGGCGAAGGCGGCATCATGGCCTTGCTGGCGCTGGCAATGTCGACGGTGGCGCAAAACACGCGCCTGCATTTTCTGCTGATGATTACCGGCCTGATCGGCGCTGCCCTGTTCTTTGGCGACGGCGTGATCACGCCGGCGATTTCGGTGCTCTCCGCAATCGAGGGCCTGGAGGTGGCAACGCCGGCCTTCAAGCCGTACGTCGTGCCGCTGACGGCGGGCGTGCTCATCGGGCTGTATGCGCTGCAGCACAAGGGCACGGCCGGCATCGGCGAATGGTTCGGCCCGATGGTGGTGATCTGGTTTGCCGCCCTGGCCGCAATGGGCGTGCTCAACATCCTGGAGCGGCCCGAAATCCTGCATGCGCTCAATCCGCTGCACGCCCTGCACTTCCTGAGCCGCAACGGCTGGGTCGCCTTCGCCGCGCTGGGCGCGATCGTGCTGGCGTTTACCGGCGCCGAAGCGCTGTATGCCGACATGGGCCATTTCGGTCCGCAGCCGATTCGCATCGCCTGGTTTTCACTCGTGTTTCCGGCGCTGGCGCTGAGCTACCTTGGCCAGGGTGCGCTGCTGCTGCATAACCCGGCGGCGGTGTCGAATCCGTTCTACCAGCAGCTCGGGCCCTGGAGCATCTATCCGCTGGTGATCCTGTCGACGGTTGCCACCGTGATCGCCTCGCAGGCCACCATTTCCGGCACTTTTTCGATGGTCAACCAGGCAATTTCCCTGGGATTTTTGCCGCGCATGCGGGTGCTGTACACCTCGACGCAGGAAATCGGCCAGGTCTACCTGCCGCTGGTCAACTGGATCCAGCTGGCAGTGGTGGTGCTGGCGGTGATCGGCTTCGGTTCCTCCTCGAACCTGGCGTCGGCCTACGGCATCGCCGTGACCGCCACCATGCTGGCCACGACCATCCTGACCTTCTTCGTGATCCGCTTCAAGTGGCGCCTGAATCTTTTCCTGTGCATCGGCGCGACCGGCTTTTTCCTGCTGATCGACGTCGCCCTGTTTGCCTCCAATACGCTGAAGATCGTCAGTGGCGGCTGGTTCCCGCTGCTGCTTGGCGCGGCCATGATGACCGTCATGCTGACCTGGAAAAGCGGCCGGGAACTGGTGCTGGCCAACCTGCAGAAGCACAGCATTCCCCTGAACGACTTCCTGGTGTCGCTGTTCCAGGCGCCGCCGCATCGCGTCGAAGGCACGGCCGTGTTCTTTCGGGCCGAGGGCGATGGCGTGCCGCATGCGATGCTGCACAACCTGTCGCACAACAAGGTGCTGCATGCGCGCACCGTATTCCTGACGGTGCGCGCCGCGGAAATCCCTTTCGTGCCCGACGAGGAGCGCATCACGGTCGAGCCGCTCGGCCAGGAGTGCTACCAGATGACGATGTGCTTCGGCTTCCAGGAGCAACGCGACATTCCCCGCGCGCTTGGCCTGTGCGACGCGCTCGGCCTGCATTTCGAGATGATGGAGACATCCTTCTATGTCGCCCGCCAGACCGTGATCCCGACCATCGGCGGCGGCATGGCGCTGTGGCGCGAGTCGATGTACGCAACCATGGCGCGCAATGCCCGCGACGCCGCCGATTATTTTCGCCTGCCCAGCAACCGGGTCATCGAACTCGGCACGCAGGTGGAAATCTGACACCGGCAGTGCGGCAACTGCACCACGCCGCATCGTAAAACAAGGCGCCCGGGCAACTAAGTCTCAAGGAAGCATGGTCTAATAATGCTTTCGGCCCGGGTATCCGCATGCTTGACGACACCGCACAGCAACGCATCCTGACGATTGCGAAAACCGCGAACAACAGCCGCCAGGCGCTCGGTTATTTTCGGCTGGCAGTCGGGCTGTTCTATCTCAACGAGATCATGGTCGATCGCGAGATCGATTTCGATGCGCTGCACCGGCACTACAACCGCTTCATCCGCGAGTCGATCGGCGCCGGCCACAGCATCACCAGCGTGCTGCAGTTCATGAGCGGCGAAAAAGTCATGGCCGTGGTCCATTCGGACACCTTCATGCATGGCTTCATGGATAACTTCGGCGTGCCGTTTCATCACATACCGCTGATGCTGCTGGTGAATCTGGAAGTGTCGAAAAACATTTCGAAGATCGGCGTCGAGGGGCCGCTGCACCGCTGGATCCTCGAACAGCAGGCCAGGATTGCGCGGCATCAGGCTGCAGCCACGCCGGCGATGACAGGCACGGCAGACACGACAACCAGGGAGGTCACCGTTGAAAAAAGCCGCTGATGCGTTGGCGCAATCAGCAACTGAAGCCGCAGCCGCGGCGCCGTCGCGCCCGAGCCGCCGCAGTGCGTTGCAGGGCGCCGGCCTGCTGGCGCTCGGCGCCGTCGGCGGTTGTGCGCTACCGGTCGGCGCCGATTCGCGCGCTACCGTGCAGACGCCCTTCGACGTGGCGCGCCCGCTGTTGCCCATCGTCGGCACGAGCGAGCAGTTTCCGGTGCGACGCATCTACTGCATCGGCCGCAATTACGCCGCCCACGCGCGCGAGATGGGTTCCGACCCGACCCGCGAATTGCCCTTCTTTTTCCAGAAGCCGAGCGACGCCCTGCAACTGGTTGCGCCCGGCGCCACCACCGATCATCCGTATCCGCCGCTGACGAAAAACTACCATTACGAAATCGAACTGGTGGCGGCCCTGTCCAAGGGCGGGCGCAACATCGCAGCGGGCGACGCGCTGCAGCATGTCTATGGCTACACGATCGGCCTGGACATGACCCGGCGCGACCTGCAACGCGCCATGGGCGATGAAAAGAAGCCCTGGGAGATCGGCAAGAGCTTCGACCGTTCGGCGCCGATGGGGCCGCTGCACCGTGTCGCCGACGTCGGCCATTTCACGCGCGGCGCGATCTGGCTGAAGGTCAATGGCCAGGTGAAGCAGAGCGCCGACCTCAAGCAGATGATCTGGTCGGTCGCCGAGCAGATCAGCAAGCTCTCGGAAGCCTTCGAGCTGATGCCGGGCGACCTGATCTATTCAGGCACGCCCGAAAACGTCGGACCGGTGGTGCGCGGCGACGTCATGGAAGGCCATATCGACGGCTTGCCGAACCTGTCGGTGCGGGTCGTCTGATACCGCCTTTGCCGTAACGCTCTTACCAGCTCGTGCCGTGCTCGGCGGTCGAGCTGATGTTGTGGATGGCCAGATCGGCGCCGTCGAATTCCTCTTCCGGGCTCAGGCGAATGCCGACCAGCTTTCGAAGCGTGCCGTAGATCACGATACTGCCGCCTGCGGCAATCGCAATGCCCAGGGCGGTGCCGGCCAGTTGCGACAGCAGCGACACGCCGCCCAGCCCGCCCAGCGCCCTGGCGCCGAAGATGCCGGCGGCAATGCCGCCCCAGGCGCCGCACAGGCCGTGCAGGGGCCACACACCCAGCACATCGTCGATCTTCCAGCGATTTTGGGTCAGGGTGAACATCCAGACGAAGATGGCCGCGGCGATGCAGCCGGTTGCCAGGGCGCCCAGCGGATGCATCAGGTCCGAGCCGGCGCAGACGGCAACCAGTCCGGCCAGCGGCCCGTTGTAGACGAAACCGGGATCGTTCTTGCCGAGCAACAGGGCCACCAGCGTGCCGCCGACCATCGCCATCAGCGAATTGATCGCCACCAGCCCGTTCATCTTGTCGAGCGTCTGCGCACTCATGACGTTGAAGCCGAACCAGCCGACCGTGAGAACCCAGGCGCCAAGCGCCAGGAACGGTATGCTCGACGGCGGATGGGCGGCGACTGCGCCATCGCGGCTGTAGCGGCCACGGCGTGCTCCCAGCAGCAGCACCGCCGGCAACGCTACCCAGCCGCCGACCGCATGCACCACCACCGAGCCGGCAAAGTCATGGAATTCCGCACCGAAGGCGTTTTTCAGCCAGGCCTGGATGCCGAAGCGCTGGTTCCAGGCGATGCCCTCGAAAAACGGATAGAGCAGCGCCACCAGGATGGCCGTTGCCATCAATTGCGGATAGAACTTCGCCCGCTCGGCAATGCCGCCCGAAATGATTGCGGGAATCGCGGCGGCAAAGGTCAGCAGGAAAAAGAACTTCACCAGCTCGAAGCCGTTGCGTGCGACCAGGATGTCGGCGCCGCTGAAGAAATGCACGCCATAGGCAACGTAGTAGCCGACGAAAAAATAAGCGATCGTCGAAACCGCAAAATCGGCCAGGATCTTGACCAGTGCATTGACCTGGTTTTTCTTGCGCACGGTGCCGACTTCGAGGAAGGCGAAGCCGGCATGCATGGCCAGGATCATGATGGCGCCAAGCAGAATGAACAGGGCATCCGCGCCATTTTTTAGTGCATCCAAAGTAGGTACTCCCGATTAAAGTGCACGAAATTGCACAGGCGTTGCGCAAATGCATGAATCATGCCATTTCGGTGCATTTTTCAAGCTATTGATTTCAATGAATAAAATAAAGCGGCGCCGTTCGCGCAGCGCGATTTATGCACTTTTACGGTGCGCTCTGCCGCCGCCGTACTCACATCTCCGGCTTGTGCGCCAGGCCCAGGTAAGTCTGGACGACCTTCGGATCGGCAGCGACCGCGGCGGCCACGCCTTGCAGCACGACATGACCAAGCTCCAGCACATAGGCATGGTCAGCCACCTGCAGGGCGGCGCGCGCATTCTGCTCCACCAGCAGGATCGCCACGCCGGCGCTGCGCAGGCGCAGGATGATCTGGTAGATTTCACGGGTGATCAGGGGCGCCAGTCCCAGGCTCGGTTCATCGAGCATCAGCAGGCGCGGCTTTGCCATCAGGGCGCGGCCGACTGCCAGCATCTGCCGCTCGCCGCCCGAGAGCGTGCCGGCAGCCTGGCGCCGGCGTTCGCGCAGGCGCGGAAACAGGTCGTAGACCAGGGCCATCTGATCGGCATAACCGGCCTCGCGGGCCCGGTAGCGGCGATAGCTGCCCAGCAGCAGGTTGTCCGCCACGCTCATGCTGGCAAACAGTTCGCGCTTTTCCGGCACCAGCGACATGCCGCGTGCAACCCGCGCTTCGATCGGCACGCCGGCCAGGTCCTGGCCGTCGAGCAGCACCTGCGCGCGCGCCGTGCCGCCGGTCGGCAGGGCGCCGGCGATGGCATTCATGAGCGTCGACTTGCCGGCGCCGTTCGGCCCGATCACCGTGACGATCTGGCCATGGCCCACCACCAGGTCGATGCCGTGGACGGCTTCCACCTTGCCGTAGCTGACGTGCAGGGCGCGCACGTCGAGTACCGGTATGCGCAGGGCGTCACTCATCGATGCCGCCCAGGTATGCTTCCAGCACGGCGGGGTTTGCCTGGATTTGCGCCGGCAGGCCTTCGGCGATCTTGCTGCCGAATTCCATCACCACCAGTCGGTCGGCCAGCTGCATGACGAAATCCATGTCATGTTCGACGATCAGAATGCTCATGCCGTCGCCGCGCAGGCGCTGCAGCAGTGCGGCAAGCGCCTGCTTTTCCTGGTAGCGCAGGCCGGCCGCCGGCTCGTCGAGCAGCAGCAGCACCGGGTCGCAGCACAGCGCGCGGGCGACCTCCAGCAGCCGCTGCTGGCCCAGCGCCAGGCTGCCCGCCGGTGCGTACAGCAGCTCGCCGAGGCCGACCCGCTGCAGCTGCACGTGGGCTGCCTGCAGCAGCGCCGCTTCCTCGGCGCCGTTCAGGCGCAGCACCGCACCGGCAAGCGATGCCAGGCGGCCCGGCTGCGCACCATGGCGGCGGCGCAGGTGGCCGCCCAGCGCCGTGTTTTCCAGCACCGTCATCTGCGGCAGCAGGCGCACATGCTGGAACGTGCGGGCAATGCCCAGGCGCACGATCGCCCGCGCCGGCAGGCGGTCGATGCGCTGCGCGCCGGCGTCGCTGCCGAAATGGATGCTGCCGCCCGAGGCCGGCAGGACACCGGTCATCAGGTTGAACATGGTCGACTTGCCGGCGCCGTTCGGACCGATCAGGCCGACGATTTCACCGGCGCGCAGATCGAAGCTGATGTCGTTGACGGCAACCAGTCCGCCGAACTGCTTGCGCGCGCCCTCGACCGCCAGCAGGCGCGTGCCATGGAGCGGTTTTTCCCTGTGGCTCAACCCATCCTGCGGCGTCGCTGCAGCGCCCGGCGCGAGGCCGGGCGACTGCGCCACCGGCAGGCGTCCCCCGCGACGGTGCGCCAGGCGCATGACGAGCGGCCACAAGCCGTCGCGGGCGCGCTGCAGCAGGAACACGATCAGGATGCCGAAGACGATGACTTCATAATTGCCGCTGCCGCCCAAAAGGCGCGGCAACAGCGACTGCAGGTAATCCTTCATCAGGGTCAGCAGGCCCGCGCCCAGAAGCGCGCCCCAGACCGAGCCGACGCCGCCGACGACTGCCATGAACAGGTATTCGATGCCGGCATTGAGGCCAAAGGGCGTCGGGTTGACGGCGCGCTGCAGGTGCGCATACAGCCAGCCGGAGGTCGAGGCCAGCAACGCCGCGATCACGAAGACCTGGATGCGCACCGCGGCCGTATCGACGCCCATTGCCTCGGCCATGCCGGCGCCGCCCTTGAGAGCGCGCATGGCGCGTCCCGGCCGGGAGTAGAGCAGGTTGTGCAGACCGATCATCGCCGTTGCCACCGCCAGCCAGATCAGCCAGTACATCTTGCGGCCGGTGTCGAGCCGCAGGCCGGCGATGCCGATCGGCGCGATGCCGGTCATGCCGTCGTACTTGCCGAGAAAGTCGACATTGCCGAACAGGTAGAACAGCGACAGCCCCCAGGCGATCGTGCCCAGCGGCAGATAGTGGCCGGACAGGCGCATCGTGATGCTGCCGATGCCGTAGGCGGCAACTGCGGTGATGCACCAGCCGGCCAGCAACCCCAGCCAGGGCGACAGGCCGTAGCGCGCGCCCAGCCAGGCGGTCGCATAGGCGCCCAGGCCGACGAATGCCGCCTGGCCGAACGAGGTCATGCCACCGATGCCGGTCAGCAGCACCAGCCCGAGCGCCACCAGCGTGTAGAGGCCGATGTAGTTCGCCAGGGTGATCCAGTATTCCGGCGAAGGCAGCAGCGGCAGCGCCACCATGAGCGCGGCAAACGCCAGCAGAAAGCGCTGGCCCTTCACTCGTCTTCCTCGACATGGGTGGTGGTCAGCGAGCGCCACAGCAGGATCGGAATGATCAGGGTGAAAACGATGACTTCCTTGAAGGCGCTGGCGAAATACGAAGCATAGGCTTCGAGCAGGCCGACCGTGATGGCGCCGGCGGCCGCCACCGGATAGCTGCCCAGGCCGCCGATGATGGCGCCGACGAACCCTTTCAGGCCGATCAGAAAGCCGCTGTCGTAGTAGATCGTGGTCAGCGGTGCGATCAGCACGCCGCAGACCGTGCCGATGGCCGCCGCCAGGGTAAACGCCAGGCGCCCGGCCTGGATGGTGCCGATGCCCACCAGTTGTGCGCCGAGGCGGTTGACGGCGGTCGCCCGCAGTGCCTTGCCGGAGAGCGTGCGTTCGAAATACAGGTACAGCGCGGCGATGAGCAGCAGCGCCGTGGCGACGATGGCAATGCTCTGGCCGGCGATGCTAAGGCTGCCCAGGCTAAGGCGGGCATCGGTAAAGGCCAGGGTGCGCGAGCCTTCGGCGCCGAACATCACGAGACCCAGGCCGATCAGCGCAAAATGCACGCCCACCGAGACGATCAGCAGCACCAGCACGCTGGCTTCGGCAAGCGGCTGGAATGCCAGCCGGTAGATCAGCGGCCCCATCGGCACCACGATTGCCAGCGTCAGCAGGACCTGCAGCGGCATCGGCAGGGCCATGCCGAGCGTCATTTTCAACACCAGCAGCAGCAGTGCCGGCGCCAGCACGTAGCGGGCGAACCCGCCTGCCAACCGGCGCGGCGCCGTGCGGCGGCCGGCGGCCGTGCGCAGGCAGGCAACCACGTCGCCGGCAAACACCAGTGTGCCCAGCGCCAGCAGCAGCACGGCAGTGCGCGGCAGGATGTTCGACTGCAGCGCCGCCATGGTCAACGCACCGAAGGCGACGAATTCTCCTTGCGGAATGAAGATGACGCGGGTCACCGAAAACACCAGCACCAGCGCCAGCGCAAGTAGGGCATAGATCGCGCCGCTGGTGATGCCGTCCTGCGCCAGAATGGCGGCAATCGACAGATCCATTCACATCCTGTAGG
>JANXSS010000306.1 GCA_025356535.1 Herminiimonas sp. | reverse complement strand
GCAATACAACGGATGCTGCACTGGTCATCACGCATGGCCATAACAACGGCCCGGTCCTGGGGCGTCAGGTGAATATAGGTTCTTGGCATTGCAGCACCTTACAGGAGAAGGTGTTGCACTTGATTCTTGAGATCGCCCTGCAACATGCAATCTACCGTGGGTGGCAGGGCATGGGCCGGCTTGAACCGGGTGCCATGACCGCCCGCCCGCACGGTACGGGTCGGGCGCGCGTGGCCGCGCAGTGCCGCACTCCGGCACTGACGCGGCCGCCGTGGCCGATCCTGCATCCAGACCGGCGCCTGCCTGCCTGGCCGCGCCGCATCGATCCCGGATAGTGCTGCTGCGCGTGCCGGCTGCCCCCGGCAGGTCGGCATGCACACGCAGCGGGCATCCGCCCGTGCCGCACGCAACGCGGGCGCGCAGGCGGCCAAGGCAAGAGGCATCCCGCGGTCTCTGGATCGGTCCGCTCCAGAGCCGACCAGCTGGCGTGTGGTCGCGGTGCCGGTAGTTCCAGTAAAAGCAGCGCCGCAGGCGCTGCGTCCATGAACCATTAATGTCCCGCCAGGGCGAAAGGAAATCATCATGCCAACCATCATCGTGTTCTGCCATCTACGCTGGGATTTTGTCTATCAGCGGCCGCAGCACCTGCTGACCCGCCTGGCACAGTATTACAACGTCGTCGTCGTCGAGGAACCGTTGTTCCACGAGGGCGAAAGCTTCATGAAGACCTGGTCGCCCGCACCCAACGTGACGATCTGCCAGCCGCACACGTCGAGCCCTACGGTCGGCTTCCACGACGACCAGATACCGCTGATACAGCCGCTGCTTGCGAAAATCCTGCCACAGGGAGAAAACCCGATCGTCTGGTTCTACACGCCGATGGCACTGCCGCTGCTGCAGTCGCTGCATCCGAGCCTGGTGGTCTATGACTGCATGGACGAACTCGCCAGCTTCAGGAACTCGCCGAAGCAGTTGCTGCAGCGTGAAACCGGCCTGCTCAACATCGCAGACCTGGTGTTTACCGGCGGGCCGAGCCTGTACGAGGCAAAGCGCAGCCGGCATCCCAGCGTCCACTGTTTTTCCAGCAGCGTCGATGTCGACCATTTTGCGCAGGCGCTCGACCGGCGCAATGCCCATCCGGCGCACCGCGACATTGCCGGCCCGCGCCTGGGCTTTTATGGCGTGATCGACGAACGCATCGATCTCGACCTGATCGCGGCGCTGGCCGGTGCCCATGCACAGTGGCAGATCGTGATGGTCGGCCCGGTCGTCAAGATCGACCCGGCCAGCCTGCCACGGCGCGACAACATCCACTACCTCGGCCAGCAGCCCTATGAAGCATTGCCGCAGCTGCTGGCCGGCTGGGACGTCTGCCTGCTGCCGTTTGCCTTGAATGAAGCGACCCGGTTCATCAGTCCGACCAAGGTACTGGAGTACATGGCAGCGGCCCTGCCGATCGTCAGTACGCCGATTACCGATATCGTCGAACCGTACGGCGACGTGGTGGCGATCGCCGCCGACGCCGGCGCGTTCGCCCGGGCCTGCGAAGCGGCGCTCGCGATGAACGAAGCGCAACGCCAGACAATGCAGCGGCGCATGGGCGAAATCGTCGCCGCCACGTCCTGGAATGCGACCAGCATCCAGATGCGCAACCTGATGGCGGCCGGGCAGCAGGCGCGCGCCGACATGCTGCAGGCAACCGGCACCCTCGGGCCGGTGGTCGGCGGCACGGTCGTAACCCAGAGCGGTTTTGCCACCGCCGGCAGCACGGCCGCAGGCGGCGCGACTTCCAGATCGACCGCACCGAATGTCAACACGCTGCGGGCGGCGACCACGCCGCAATCCTACAAGTGCGTCATCGTCGGCGCCGGCCCGACCGGCCTCAGCGCGGCGTATCACTACGGCAAGGATGCCCTGCTGCTGGAACGCAATGCGACCGTCGGCGGCTGGTGCCGGTCGATCGAGGACGGCGGCTTTACCTTCGACTATGCCGGCCACATCATGTTTTCCAACGATCCGTATGTGCTCAAGTTGTACGAAACGCTGCTGGGCGCAAACCTGCACTGGCAGAACCGCGAAGCCTGGGTCTACAGCAAGCAGGTCTATACCCGCTATCCGTTCCAGGGAGCGTTGTACGGCTTGCCGCCGGCGGTCATCACTGAATGCATCGTCGGCGCAATGGAGGCGCGTTTCGGCGACCTGACCAAGACGCCGGATGAAAAGCCTGCCGCCGCCGCCTCGGCATTGGGCAGCGCCACCGGCACGCCGGCCTTTCATGCAGCGACCCTGAAGCCGGTCGAGGATTGCTGCGGCGACGGCAGCCTCGACATCAGCGCCACCGATGCGGCCGAGGCGTCGGCAGCGCGGCAGTCCTCCGAGCCGAAGAACTTCGAGCAGTTCATCTACAAGGTCTGGGGCAAGGGTATCGCCAAGCATTTTGCGGTGCCCTACAACCGCAAGCTGTGGACCGTGCCGCTGACGGAGATGGAAACCTCGTGGCTGGGCGGCCGGGTGCCGCTGCCCGACCTGGAACAGATCATCGAAGGTGCGCTGGAGCCGGTGGGCAAACCGATGGGGCCCAACGCCCGCTTCGGCTATCCCCTGAACGGCGGCTTCCAGGCGCTGATGAGCGGCTTCTTGCCGCATCTTCAGGGCAAGCTGGAGACCGGCGTGGAAGTGGTGCAGCTGCAGCCGAAGGAGCACCTGATCGCCCTGTCGGATGGCCGCCGCTTCCGCTACGACCACCTGGTCAACACGATGCCGCTGCCGGAACTCATCAAGCTGATCGGCACGGAAGCGCCGGAAGAAATCCGGGCGGCGG
>JANXSS010000286.1 GCA_025356535.1 Herminiimonas sp. | reverse complement strand
CGGCAAGCTGCTGGCGGCGCTCCACAGCGACGGCAAGCCGGTCACCACCGGCGTGCGCCTGCACCTGGTGCATTCGACCGTGCCGGCCAAGGATATCGTGCTGCTGCTGGCGCCGGATGCTGCCGGCGGCCTGTCGGCGGCCTTGCCGATGCTGGAGCAGACCCGCTGGCGGGTGCTGATCGAAAATCCAGCGCGCCAATGGCGTCTGGCCGGTATCTGGTCATGGCCTGCGCAGACCGGCATCGCGCTCGATGCCGAGCCCGCCACACCGGTGCCTGCGGGGTCGTCATCACCGGCGCTGACGCCTGCGGGTTCGCCTTCACCGGCGCCGGTGCACTGATGCGACGCATGGCCGTCGTCCTGTGGTCGTCGTTCCTGGTGGCGATCGTGGCCGAGGGCGTGGTCTTTTCGATGCTCGACCCGATGGCCGTCTTTCCGGGCGAGCGTCACGACGCGCTGCCGCCGTTGGCGGTCTATACGCTCGGCTTTTTCCTGTTCTGGTTCTTCGGCACGCTCGCTGGCCTGTTGAGCAGCTACCTGCTGGCGCAACCGGCCGCGCCCAAGCGCATGCCGCATTGATTCGCTACCGGCAGGTTTCGGTGCCGGCCGCCATGGCCTTCAGCATTGCATGGTCGAGCAGCACGACTTCGCGGTTACGCACGTGCATCAGGCCCTGTTTCTTGAACTTGTTGATGAGGCGGCTGATGCTCTCGATCGTCAGGCCGAGGTAGTTGGCAATGTCCTCGCGCGACATGCGCAGCTGGAACTGGGTCGCCGAATAACCGCGTGCCGCATACCGCGAACCGAGGTTGACCAGGAACGCTGCAAAGCGCTGGTCGGCGCGCATGTTGCCGAGCAAAAGCATCACGCTTTGCTCGCGCGTGATCTCCTGGCTCATCATCCGGTGGAAGTGATGCAGCAGCGTCGGAATATGGCTGAACAGCTCTTCCAGCCGGGCAAATGGAATTTCGCAGACTTCGCTGTCTTCCAGCGCCACCGCCTCGCAATGATGATGATCGGTGCTGATCGCATCCATGCCCAGCAGTTCGCCGTTCATCTGGAAGCCGGTGATGCGCTGCTCGCCGGCGGGGTCGATCTGGCTGGTCTTGAAATGGCCGAGGCGGATGGCGTACAGGTTGACGAACGGATCGCTCATCCGGTAGAGTATCGTGTCGCGCGGCACCTTGCGGCGGCGTCCGATGATCTGGTCGAGACGGTCCATGTCGGCTTCGCCCAGGCCCATCGGCAGGCACAGCTGATGCATGCTGCAGCGCGAACAGCTGGCCCGCAGCGCCTGAACGTCCAGCGTCGGTGGCAGGTCGAAGGAAATCGGTTGCGGCATCGTGATTCGGTTCCAGGTGAGCGTCGCGGCAACGACGTCTTGCCGGGGTGGCAGCACCGCACTGCCAGGCCCGAATTTACTTTAACCGATATCGGCGCTGCAAAGGTTCTCAAGACTTGGTAACAACAGTACTACTTTCAGTTAATATAGTTTTATGTGAGGCAACATTCTTGCAAAACGCGATGAATGAACTTCGTTCTGTTGAATACTATGTATCGGGGTGGCCCCTTTGAACTCGTTGAATCCAATCTTCCCAATTCCAGCTTTGTTTTTGGCTCTGGTTATCTGTTGGCTGATCATTAAGTCTGCGGGCGATCCGCCGTCGCAAGGCCGCTTTTCGACAATTGACGGCGTGCGAGGCTATCTCGCATTCTTTGTTTTTCTCAGTCACACCAGCGTCTGGTATTTTTTTCTGCGAACAGGAAAATGGACCGTCCCGCCTTCCAACCTTTTTACGCAGTTGGGCCAAGGAAGCGTTGCGCTATTCTTTATGATTACCGGATTCCTGTTTTATACAAAGATGTTGGACAGCCGGAAACAGGGAATGGACTGGCTTCGCTTTTTCGTGGGACGCGTACTCAGATTGGTGCCACTGCATTGGTTTGCAGTGTCGCTGATGTTCGCAATCGTGATGATTCTGTCTCAAGGCCAGCTTTTCGATGCAATGGCCACGGCAAAGGGAATGATCCTGTGGCTGGCACTTTTGGGAAGTCCGGACCTCAATCAGGTCATTGGAACGCGGCATATTCTGGCTGGTGTAACCTGGTCGCTCCCCTACGAATGGTTTTTTTATCTTAGTCTTCCAGTAATAGCCCTGTCGCTGAGACTCGTCGCACCAGTTCCTGTTCTGATGATTGGCCTGGCTGGCGTGGCCGGCGCAATTGCATGGCACGCAGATCCGCAACATGCCTTACAGTTTCTTGGTGGAATTGCTGCGGCACTCCTGGTCCGCTGCCAATGCGTAACCCGACTGGCAACATCGACAGGTGGATCGATATTGGTCATTTTACTGCTGATTGCAGAAGTCGGATTGTTTCCGACTGCCTATGGTGTCGTGCAGGTCATCCTCCAGTCAGCTGTCTTTGTGCTCATCGCCGGAGGCGCCAGCCTGTTCAACCTGCTGACATGCAGGGTTTCACGAATGCTCGGTGAAATGGCCTATAGCATGTACCTTTTGCATGGCATCCTGCTTTTCGTGACTTTCCGGTTTATCTTGGGATTCGAGGCCGCTCGGCTGCTCACGCCTGTCGAGCATTGGCTTGTAATTTACGCTACGGTGCCTGTACTGATTCTGGTCTGCTTCGGCACCTTCCGATTGATAGAGCGTCCGGGAATGAACAGGGCGAATCCGGCAACAAGCCTATTGCGACGGTGGTCTCGCAGAAAAAGGCCAAAAGACGCGTTAATCAGGATTTAGTCTGGCGAACCTGATCAAGCCTGCGTGCAGGAGTTCGAGCCTGTTTGTATTGAAGGCTTGAGAAGCGGCCTGCATCAATTCAGATTCGAAAATCCGCAAGACATCCGCCATCGCTTACGAATCAATGGGCCTGCCATCGGGGGCCGCTTCACCAGGCGCAATCGGCCTGGGCATGATCAAATCCTGCTTGCCAATCGTCTGCCTGCATGCTGCCCTGCAGGTAAGGGTTCTCTTTACCCTTCATCGGGCCAAGATAGACGTCGTAGCCTAGCTGAAATTCAAACGAGGTACCCATTCGGTATTTTCTTTTGGAAATTTTTCCATGTTTTATACCAGAGTCGCGCTGCAAACGAGATGCCATAAACCTGGCATTTTTGGGCAGGAGATGATCAATGACTTTGAATCTGGCGCTGACCAGGCCGGTCTTTAACGTCAGTGGCATCGGCGTTCAATGCGGTATTTTGCATGGCGGGTACGGATAGGCCGGACGCCATAAACGACAGCATGGCAGCGTGGTCAGCCGACAATGTTTGGCGCCATGTTGCATGCCTCCGTACACTAACCGGCGAAAGCCATGCATGAAGGGCGTCTTGACAGGTGGTGGCACAGGCTATCCCCCGGCTTTTTCTCATCCGATGGCGCTCCATGATTACGAAACCTTCGGCTACCGGTCGGTTGGCAAGATTTACAACGCATCGGTCTGATCGGCATGACCAGGTAACGACTGCATCGTGCAGCGCCGCAGTGATTGCAGCAGATATAATCGCCTGACTTCCTGATCAGAAAGCTATCGTGCCAAAGCGCTTGTCCGTTCTCCATCAATATCTCTTGCCAAAGCGCGCCCTGACGCGCTTTGCCGGTCGCGTTGCCAGCAGCGAGAGCGGCCGCTTCACGCCGCACATCATTCGCTGGTTCGCCGGCAAATACGGCGTCGACATGCAGGAAGCGCAGGAGCCGGACCTGGGCAGCTATCGCAGCTTCAATGCGTTCTTCACGCGCGCCCTGCGCGATGGTGCGCGTCCGCTTGCCGATGCCGATTTCGTCTGTCCGGTCGACGGCGCCATCAGCCAGATCGGCCCGATCGAGCATGACCAGATTTTTCAGGCGAAGGGACATCGCTATTCGACCACGGCACTGGTGGGCGGCGACGCCCGCCTGGCGGCGCTGTTCGACCATGGCAGCTTTGCCACCCTCTACCTGAGCCCGCGCGACTATCACCGCATCCATATGCCCTGCGCGGCGCGCTTGCTGCGCATGGTCTACGTGCCCGGTGCGCTGTTTTCGGTCAACCCGACGACCGCGCAGGGCGTGCCGGGACTGTTTGCGCGCAACGAACGGGTGGTGTGCGTTTTCGAATCGGCATTCGGACCATTCGTGCTGACGCTGGTGGGCGCCACCATCGTCGGCAGCATGCAGACTACCTGGCACGGCGTGGTGAACGCGTCGCGCAGCGGCAAGATCCGGGAATGGCGCTACGACGACCAGGACATCCGGTTCGGCAAGGGCGAAGAGATGGGTCGCTTCCTGCTGGGCTCGACCGTGGTGATGCTGTTTCCGCGCGGTGCGCTGGAATTCAACCCGCAATGGACGGCTGCCGGCGCGGTGCGCATGGGCGAGGCGATGGGCCAGCGGCCGCAGAAATGAACACGCATCGATGCATCCATCCGACACTTCACTAGGACACCCCACATGACCAGCATTGCATTTCTCGGTACCGGCCTGCTCGGCGCGGCCTTCGCAGAAGCCGCCGCAAAACGCGGCGACACCGTCACTGCCTGGAACCGTTCGCCGGAAAAGGCGCAGGCGCTTGCCCCATTCGGCGTCACGGCCGCTGCCACCCCTGCAGATGCGGTGCGTGGCGCTGCCCGCGTGCACCTGATCCTCAAAGACGATGCCGTCGTCGACGCGGTCATCGCTGCGGCGCGTCCGGGCCTGTCGGCTGACGCCATCATCATCGATCACAGCACGACCTTGCCGGCGCTGACCGCCGAGCGCGCGGCGCGGCTGCAGGCGGCAGGACTGCGTTACCTGCATTGCCCGGTTTTCATGGGTCCGCCGGCGGCGCGCAATGCACAGGGGTCGATGATGGTCTGCGGTTCGCGTGCGCTCTATGATTCGGTTGCGCAGGAGCTTGCAAGGATGGCCGCGCGCGTGCAGTTCATGGGCGAGCGCACCGATCTTGCCGCGGCCAACAAGCTGTTTGGCAATGCAATGATCATCGGCATGGCGGCTGTCATTGCCGACGTCCTGACGCTGGCGCAGGCAAGCGAGGTCGAGGGCAAGGACGCGATCGCGCTGCTCGGGCTGCTGGACCTCAATGCAATGGTCAATGGCCGCGGCCTGAACATGGCCAACGGGAATTTCGCACCGAGCTTCGAGCTGACCATGGCGCGCAAGGATGTCGGCCTGATGCTGGAGACGGCAGCCGGCCGGCCGCTGGCAACATTGCCGGCGATCGCCGCCCGGATGGAAGCGCTGATTGCGCAGGGACATGGCGCCAAGGATGCCTGCGTGCTGGGCATCGATGCGGTTGCGCGTGGCTGAGAATGCCTGGCCGCGGCGCCGGTGTCCTATGGATTCGGACCGGTATCGTTGCCGCTCGATCCGGGGACCAGCTTCAGCCAGACGAAACCGATCATTCCCGCCGCGACCGAAGCAAGCAGAATCGCCATCTTCGATGCGTTGAGCACCGCGGTATCCCCGGCAAATGCCAGGTTGGTCACGAAGATCGACATGGTGAAGCCGATACCGCCCAATAATCCGGCGCCGAAGACATGCCGCCAGTTCAGGTCGGTCGGCAGCCGGCACATGCCGCTTGCGACGGCGATGAAGCTCAGGACCGTGATGCCCAGCGGTTTGCCGACGACCAGGCCGCCCAGGATTCCCAGGCTGTTGACGCTGGCCAGTTCCTGCAGCCATCCTGAGCCGATCACGATACCCGCGTTGGCCAATGCAAAAATCGGCAGGATCAGAAAGGCGACGGGATAATGCAGCATATGCTCCAGCCGGTGCGACGGCGATTCTGCATCGTCCTCTCTGGCAGAGTAGGGAATGGCAAACGCCAGCAGTACGCCTGCGATGGTGGCGTGCACGCCTGACTTCAGCATCAGGTACCACATGAGTGCGCCGCCGATCAGGTAAGGCAGCAAGGCCATCATCCGCAGCAAGCGATTCATGAGCAGCATGGCGGCGAATACGGCCAGCGCGCCCAGCAAGTAGCCGATCGCCAGTTCGGCAGTATAGAAGGCAGCAATGACGATGATGGCTGCCAGGTCATCCATGACCGCCAGGGCCGCCAGGAATACCTTGAGGGAAGCCGGCACGCGGTTGCCAAGCAGCGCCAGCACGCCCAGGGCAAAAGCGATGTCGGTGGCCATGGGTATGCCCATCCCGGCCTGGGTTGGCGTTCCGGCATTCAGGCTGAAATGCATCAGTGCCGGCGCCGCAATACCGCCGGCAGCAGCGACGACCGGTAGCAAGGCATTCTTCAGGCTGGACAGCTCGCCGTTGTACAGCTCGCGCTCCAGCTCCAGACCGATCAGCAGGAAAAATATCGCCATCAGGGCATCGCTGACCCAGTGCGCGATGCTGAGTCCGCCAAGGTCGAGTTGCCAGAAACGCAGGTAGGCGCCGCCTGCAGGGGAATTGGCAATGCCTAATGACGCGAGGGTGCAGATGATGAGAACGATGCCGCCGGACTTTTCGGAAGCAAAGAAACGCTTGAAGGTGTTCGAGAGTGGTATTTGAATGGCCGCCATGCTGGATTATATCGATATCGCAATGAAGCATTCCGAGGTGTGTTGCACTCCGGCGCACATACGCTTTCGGCCGATTGCAGTCAGTCTTCGCGAGCTTGTCCGCCGGTCCCGGTCGCCAGGCGCCACGCTGCCCGCACGTCACCACCGTTGTCCACCACGCCATGACGCACGTGAAAGCAGCGGCCGTCGGCAATCGCCACCACCGTGTCGTCGCTGGCGTCGAATGCAGAAAACACGTCCTCTGCCAGAGTGACGCCGCCGGCATCGGTCTGATGGATCGTAGTGCAGGCAATCGCCGGCGCCGCACCGGTTGCGGCGGCCTGCGCCGTTGCAGCCTGCCGATGACGTCCGCCTGCCACCAGGACCGCAGGCGCTCCTGCCGCATCGAACGCGCTGATGCCGCCAAGATCCCAGACATGCTGGATGCGAAACCGCGTCAGCAGCGCTTCGCGCACCGATTCTCCGGCGGTGCCGGTCAGGTCGCTGTTGGCGGTGATCACGCCGGCCACGCCGTCCTCGGCCAGCACCTCTGCAATGCCGAGCAGGAAAGGGTAATACAGGTCGATGCTGCCTGTGACGCCGAAATGTTCTGCCAGTTGCGCCATCTCCTCGTCGCCCATGATGCGCGTGCGCACATGCGGCGGATTGGCGATGATGAACTGGAATGCGCTGTCGGGGTCCAGCCCGGAAAACAGGTCGGCGGCGTCGCCCGCCTCGATGACATGCGACAGAAAATCCTGCTGTTCAAGGTGCACGCCGATCGCCGGATAGGTGCGGTGCAGCCGGCTTGCGACGATCCGGATGGCTTCTGCGTTCGCATCGAAACCGAACACCTGCAGGCGCGGCCAGACCTGCTCGGGCAAGCTCCTGACGAGGGCGTCGAGCAGCACGCCATCGCCGACCGCAGGGTCGAGGATGCGGATCGCGCCCTTCGCGGGCAGGGCGGCGGTGGCCACCATCCTGGCCGCCACGAAACGGGCGAATGCGGCCGGCGTATAGCGCGAACCGGGCGCGGCAGGCGCGTGCCGGTCGGGTACCGGCGCGGCTTCTGTTTGTGTCAATGGGTTGCTCATGCTCATCATTTTACAGTGGCAAGCGAGCATCAGCCGTGTGGAAATTCAATGGTGTCGCAGCGCCCCACGAACGGTCTCGCAACCACCGGCGCCGCCAGCGGGCGGCCGGGCAGGGCGCCGCAGGACGTCGCTTGCAACGATCAGCGCACGGCGTCCTGCAGCAAGGCCAGCCGCGCCCGGATGGCTGCGCCGGCGCGGATCTGCGGATTGGAGTAGCCGTCGGTCTTGCCGGCCTGGGTTTCGCGCTGCAAAATTACGCCGCGCGCGGCCGCATGCGCGGCTTCGAAGGACAGCGTGTCGTTGCGGATCGCCTCGTCGTACATCGCCCGGCCGAAAAAGGTCAGCGCCGAGCCGCGCCCGCAACCGAACGAGGTATGGGTGGCGTCGGAGGCCGTCATGACCAGCGTGTTCTCGTCGGCCAGGTCGTCGATCCACTTGCCGGCATAGCAGGCCGATATCGAAATGACCCGGTTGCGGATGCCGGCCCGGTCGAGCCAGGCTTTCAGGTCTGCCGGCAGGACCGGCATGATCGCAAGCGGCTCGAAGCTGGCCGCCAGCATGCCGTTGCTGGCGCCATGCGACGTCAGGTGCAGGAACAGCACGTCTTCCTGCCGGTCCATGACGCTGGCCATGTGCATGATGGCGCGTTCTAGGTTGCGCGGCGTTGCCCAGGCAAATTCGCCCACGGTGTCGCGATGGTTCACCAGCTGCATGACGTGGCCGGCGGCGTCGAAGCGCCGGCCGATGACCTCGGCCACCATCGCGCTCTCGCGCCGGAACACGTCTTCTTCCGCATAGGGCGCAAAGGTAATGCCGAACAGTTCGACGCGGCCGGCGCGCTGCGGCGCGATGGCGGCAAACTGTCGCGACAGCACCGGCGCCTGCTGGTCGAACACCTCCGGCGAAATCACGAAGGCAGGCTCCGCATCCTGCGTGCCGGCGTCGTCGGCATACCAGAAGTGGCTCGGGCCGACCGGCCAGTATTGCAGCAGGGTGGCAAGCGCGACGACTGCGGCTGCCATGCCGGTGCGGCGCAGGTGCCTGCCGCTGCCGTGCCAGAGCAACGTGATCTGCGCGGCGACGGTCACGCCGGTTGCGATGCCCCACCATGCCCATTGCGCCGTCACCGGACGCTGTTCCAGATCGAACAGGTCCTGCAGCGTCTGCAACACGACGAGCTCGAGCAGGCCGATGACGATCTGCAGCAGGGCGCCCTGCAGGGCCAGCATGCCGACCAGATGGGCCGTGCCGGGCGCGCCGCCGTCGGTGCCGGTCGGGCGCGCCAGGTAGCAGGCC
>JANXSS010000264.1 GCA_025356535.1 Herminiimonas sp. | reverse complement strand
TTCAAGAGCGTCAACGACACGCACGGCCATGATTTCGGCGACAACTGCCTGCTGGAGCTGACGCGCCGTATCGCCGCCGAAGTGCCGGCGCCGGATTTTGTCGCCCGTTTCGGCGGCGACGAATTCGTCATCCTGATGCATGCCAGCCTGCTCGAAGGGGTCGCCCGGGCGAACGCCCTGCTGCTGGCGCTGTCGCGGCCGCTGATGATCGACGCCATCAGCGTGAAACTGCCCATCAGTATCGGTATCGCCATGCTGCATGCGCAGCACCAGAGCGCCTCCGACGTCATCCGCGACGTCGACGCGGCGATGCATCAGGCAAAGGCACGCGGGCGCAACCGGGTCGAGATTTTCGATGTCAGCCTGCGCGCCAGCGCCACCAAGCGCGCGCAGATGGACGTTGCGCTGCGCTTTGCCCAGGAACGCAACGAACTGGCCATCGCCTACCAGCCCAAGGTATCGCTGCGCGACGGCGCGGTGACCGGCTTCGAGCTGCTGCTGCGCTGGAACAGTCCGCAATACGGCACCATCTCGCCGACCGAATTCATACCGATTGCAGAGGCTTCCGGCCTGGTCGGGCCGATCGGCCTGTGGGCGCTGGCGCAGGCCTGCAAACAGTTGCGCATCTGGCAGCGCGACTATCCGGCCCATGAAAACCTGACCATTGCCGTCAACGTGTCGATGCGCCAGCTGCTGCATGCGAGCTTCCTGTCGGAAGTCGGCAGCATCCTCGATCGCACCGGCGTGCAGCCGCAATCGATCGAGCTCGAGCTCACCGAAACTTCGGCCATGGCCAATCCGCTGCAGACGATCGAAAACCTGACGCTGCTGAAAAAACGCGGCTTCCGGCTGGCGCTCGACGATTTCGGCACCGGCTATTCTTCCCTTGCATACCTGCAGAAACTGCCGATCGACGTGCTGAAGATCGACCAGGCATTCGTGCGCGGGCTCGGCAGCAGTGACGGTGACGGCGAGATCGTGCGCCTGATCATCGCCCTGGCCAGGACCCTGAATCTGGAGACGGTTGCAGAAGGCATCGAGACGGCAGTCCATGCGGAAGAACTGCTGCGCATGGGATGTTTCACGGGCCAGGGCTATTACTTCTCAGCGCCGGTGACGGCCGGCCAGGCGAGCGCCATGCTGACTGCGGCGCAGGTGTTTCACATGGTGTGAGTGGTTGTATACAAAATCAGCTTTTCCATGCCGGTATCGGCACGTCGCAAAATCGTGATGCAGCCGGATCCACCGGCCCTAGCGACAGTCATCGCAAGAACGGCGGCGATCGGACTTGCGATCGACGGGATTATTCTGGCGCGCGATCAACAGGCTTCCACGGCTGATTGGCAAGTGCTGACCTGCTCCCCAATTAGTCCTGGTTGTTGGGCTACGGTCAGTAGGTACCCCCGGAGATGGAGGTTCCCTTGTTTGTGGAATGATGTCAGCCGGCATTGCGCACTGCAATGCGCAGAAGCGATGTATTTCTTTACCGTACTGTCGGTCCCGGCTGTCAGCGCACCAACGTCAGCGTGCCGAGCCGGTTCTTCTCGACCTCGGCACGGTCGGTGCGCATCGGTATGGTCTTGCCGGCTACCCAGAGCTGCATGTAGTCGCCATACTGCGGCGAGAGCCGGTTGCCCGACTGCCCGCTCGACTGGATGAAGCGCGAGTTTTCCAGGTTCGACAGATCGTAGATACTGCGAAACCCGGCGGCATGCCGGCTGGCGAACGGGTCTGCATCGTCCTTGAAGGTATAGCGGCCGACATTGATCGTATAGGTATCGCCCGGCACCGGCGCCGTCAGGTCGAACACCCGTGCCAGCAGCGGCACCTTGCCGAACGGCTGATGCGACATGCGCGCGACATGTGCCTTGCCCCAGCGCCAGGAGGCAGGCGCTCCGCCGTATCGGGCTTCGAGCGCGGCCAGCGTCGACTCAAGGCTGACGCCAAGCAAGCCGGCGCAATCGGTCGCGCCTGCCAGCGTGCCGTCGGCCGGCACCCGGCACCAGTGGCTTGCGCCCTGCTGGTTCTTCAGCACTTCGACCAGCAGTGGCTGGGTATTGCGCTGGTCGTAATAGTCGCGCATGAGTGCCGGTCCCAGCGGCGCCAGCAGCAAGCGGCGCGACAGCTCGCGCATCCAGGCATTGAAGATCAGCGGCTCGGGTCGGTCGGCATCCATCTCGCCATTCCAGCCAGCCAGCAGCTGCATCGCCTGGGTTGCGCGCGCCGATTGCGGCACGGTGCGCCGCACGATCGGCAGCAGGTCGCGCGCGGCCAGCGACA
>JANXSS010000262.1 GCA_025356535.1 Herminiimonas sp. | reverse complement strand
GTCACGCCAACTGCGCCTGCTCCAGCACATCGGACAGTGCCCGATCGACGAAGCCGTCGGCATTCACGCTGCGCACCAGCTGCTGCCGGAAAATTTCGGCAAGGGCATCGGCGGACAGCGAGAAGGCTTCCTCCCGGTGTACCGTCGTGAAGATGTAGAGACTGCGCAGCGGACTGACCCAGGCCAGCTTGACGCGCCGCAGGCTCGCATCGGGTTGCACGAATTCGAACCAGCTGCCGCGCTCGAGCGCGGCGACCTGTTCGACGAAGGTATCGACGACAGGCACAGCGGCCGGCGCCGCAGCCTTCTGCTGGCGCCGCTCGGCTGCCAGGCGCGCCGCTTCGACGGCCAGTTCGAGCTGGCGCTGCGGCGACAGTTCCAACGGCGCGCGCACGATCGAGGCATGACATTCAGCCAGGTCGGCAAAGAACTGCAGCCGCTCGGCATCATCCCATTTGAGTATGCCCAGCCACTTGTTCAGGCTGGTCAGCAATGCCGGCAGTTTTTCCACCAGCTCGTGGCGCTGCTGCGCCGTGAATTTCGGGCGCACGCTCCAGACCAGCTCATCCATGGTGCGGATGGCGCTGGCCAGAACCTGGGGCTTCCTGTCGCGCACGCCGTAGGCCAGCGCCAGTACCGGCACCCAGCGGTGTTCCAGGAAGGTTTCGACAAAAGGCGCAACCTCGCCGGTGGCAATGCGCTGCGCGACATCGCTGGCGGCGGCACGCGTCGCCTCATGACGTTTTTCCTGCTCGAGCGCCTGCGTGATCGGTGCCGCAAGCTGCACGCCGGCGTCGGCTTCCTCTTCCGCCAGAAACGCTTCGAGGTCCGCCACCACGTCGTCGAACAGCGCGAGCTCGACATCGAATCGCTGCACCCGGTCCACGTTGCGTTCGATTGCCTGGTAAAGCGGATCGGCACGGCCCCTGGAGCGGTCCCAGCCGACGCTGGAGCGGGTCATCAGGCTGATCAGCCTGCGCGCCGGATGCGCCGCTTCGAAAAAGAATGCCTTGTCGAGCAAGCCAGCCTTCAAGACCGGTATCTGGAGATAACCGATCAATTCCTTCATCTCGGACGGAATGTTCGGGTCGCGAAACACGGCGTCGAAAATCCGGGCCATGACATCGATGGTTGCGTGGTCGGCCCGCGTCATTGCCGCACTCGGCAATCGCTGCTGCAGCTCGCGCAGGGAACACTGGGGCGCGCCACCGTGCGCTGCGCTGTTCGTTGTGTCGCCGCGCGCGGCGACCGCAGCCGCGCCATCTGCCGACGCAGGCGATGACTGACGCCGCGTGCGCGCCTGCAGGTTCGACAGGTAAGCCGAAAGCGCCGCCGAGATCGCGGGCGCCTGCGCCGCCGCCGAAGCGGTTGTTTCGGTCGCTGGGGCAGCGGGCGGCGTGCCGAACATCTCGCGCAGCTGCGCCTTCAGCATCGGATCTGCCGGCGCCGCGCCAACAGGTGCATGGCTGTTGCGCGAGGTGCGAATCCGTGCGCGTGCTGCCTGCTCAGGCAAAAGGCCGGCAGCGACGCAGGCCCGATCGACAGCCTGGAGCATGGGTCCGACATCCGGCACCAGTGCGCCTTGCATCATTTGCAGCATCAGGCCATGCAGGGAGGCGTCGGGTGTGAATTCCCGCCAGGCGCAATCGAAGGCTGCCAGCAGCGCCGCCGGCCGGAACGGATGGTCGGCCGGCGCCAGCTCGGCGCGCCTTGCCAGCATTGCGATGCGCAGGCCCATCGTCGACAGGAGCGCCGCATGCGCCTGCTCAAGGGGGCGTGCCGCCCGCTCCAGCAGCAGGCGATCCTCGATCTCGGCAAACGGCACCAGGCTCAGTTCGCCTGGCGAAGGCCGCGGCTGCTGCCCCGGCATGTCGAGTCGATCGACTGCATCCTGCAGCGCCTTGCGCACTGCAATCGAGGCAAGATGGTAGAAGGGATACGCATTGTTCTTCAGAAGGTTGCCCGCTGCAAAGCAGGCGTTCGCCGTTTTCGCATCGGTGCCGGCTTGCGCGGCATCGAGCAGTGCCGCCACCATGCGCACGGTAAAGTCATTGAGCTGCGCATTGACCTGCGCCGAAGCGGCAGCCACGAGGCCATTCAGGGTTGCACGGCGGCCGGTCAACGCCGCCGTCGCACCTGGGTCGCTGCTGGATATCGAATTGGACACCATGGCGTTTCAATGCTCTCGGATTGTGCCGACAAAAGGCGCCGCAGCTGCGCATCACGGCGTCCATTGCAGACGCGCCAGCGCGGTCAGCCCGGCTGCTACCGTGATCGGAGCAAATTTCGCAATGGCGTACGCGCTGCGCATCGCTTCGAACCGGATTGCGGCGTTGCAGCGCGCTTGTGCAGTCCCCGCTACACGGCGCTTCCTGCGCCTTGCACTGCATCCCGAATCGATGCGCACGGCGCACACACCATGTCGAATTCTCCTCTGGCTTGACATTGCCTTATAGCAATATAAAAGTAAAGCGGTGGCCAGCATATTTGTAGCCGCTCCAGATTCAGAGGCTCGCGTTGTGTTCGGCCAGGGGCGTCACCGTCACGCTCACATCCAGGCTCTGCTCGCCGCCGCCGAGCACCGTGCCGCGCATCGGCGTCACATCGCTGAAGTCGCGCCCCCAGCCCAGGGTGATGTGCTCGTCCTGCACCAGGCGCCGGTTGGTCGGATCGAAATCGACCCAGCCGGCCTTGCTGCAATAGACCGAGACCCAAGCGTGCGAGGCATCGGCGCCCACCATGCGCGGCTTGCCTGGCGGCGGCATCGTCAGGATGTAACCGCTGACATAGCGCGCCGCCAGGCCGATCGAGCGCAGGCAGCCGATCATCAGGTGCGCAAAATCCTGGCAGACGCCGCGCCGGCCGGTCAGCACCTCGTGCAGCGGTGTCGAGATCGTGGTCGCCTCGTCGTCGAATTCGAAGTCGTGATGGATGCGCTGCGTCAGATCGTAGGCAGCGTCGAGCAGCGGTCGGCCCCGGGCAAAACTGGGCATTGCATACTGCGCCAGTTCGGCGCTGCACTTGACGTGCGGCGACTCGTACATGAACTTCAGCGGCTCGCGCGCCAGCAGCACGTTGCGCATCATGGCGCGGGTGTCTTCCCATGCCGGCGAGGCGGCAAGCGTTGCAACCTCCGGGCGCCGCAGCAGCGCCACCGTTGCACTGCCGCGCACCACCAGCGCCCGGTGCGGCGTGCCCAATGTAAAAGCGCGGCAGACATTGCCGAAGTAATCGAGGTGTTCGGTCCATTCCTGCGGCGCCGGCGTCACCTGCACCTGGTGCGAGATGACTTCCTGATGCGCAAACACGCGCGGCGTCAGGTGCAGCATCTGCTGCGACAGCGTCACGCTGCGCTGGTAGCCGTGATGCGTCTCGTGCAGCACGTGGTACAGCACGCGTGCGGAATCGGTCGGCGTCGGCGGCAGGCTGCTCATAGCGTAAACGTGGTGTGGTTGAGTTCGCCGGTATAGCTGAAAAAACGCTGGCCAAGCTGCTCGGAGACCGCCATGCCGGCGGCATTCAAGTCGCGCAGCAGTTGCGACAGGATGAAGCTGCCCGGCTGCAGGTGCAGTTGCGGATCGAGCGCCAGCAGCTGCGCATGCAGCCGCGCAATGACGGCAGCACCGCCGCCGCTGCCCTGGCCGTCATTGCTTGAGAGGCGCGGCAGGAATTTCATCAGGCCGTTCAACTGGAACACCAGCGAACGCGGATTGCTCTCGTCGAGCAGCAGCAGGTCGAGCACCGGCAGCCACTCCGGCTGCGCCATGTAGCGGGCGCGGTAGGTGACGATGCTGTCGGTAATTTCCAGCAGCCAGTCCAGGCCGGCGTCGGGCGCCATCGCCAGCGCATGTTCGAGCGCCTTGCTGATGAACTGCATGCGTTCCAGGCGCCGGCCGATCGACATGAAGCGCCAGCCCTGGTCGCGGGTCATGCCGTCGAGTGCGAAACCGGACAGTGTCATGAGCGAGGTCAGCGTATCGTTGAGGATCGTGATCGCCACGGCCAGGGTGGGCCGCGCAGGCGCGTCGAGCCCGCGTTGAGCCACACGGTTCAGGGTTTGCCAGTTATCGACCGAGAGGCGCTCGCGCAGGTGACTGGCAACCCGGTACAGTCGCTGCAGGTTGCCCACCAGTCCGGCGCCGTCGACGCCGCTGACGGCGTCGAGCAGCGCATGCTCGATCAGCAGGTCGTCGGCCGCCGACTGTGCAGGGGACGCGTCCCCGGCGGGCAGGGTCGGTTGCCCCTCCGGTTGCGGCGTCAACGGCGACTGCGACTGTGATTGCGCCTGTGATTGCGACCGTGCAGGCACTGCCAGCGCTGCCGGCGCAACCGTGGTGGAGCGCGTGCGCGCATCTTCCTCGATCAGGCCGCACCAGGCGCACAGCGCCTGCACCGTCGGCCATTCGCTGCCGCGCGCCTGCGGCGTCACATGCAGCAGGAACTCCAGCGAGGTACGCAGCAACCGCGTGATGTTGTCGCAGCGTTCGGCGTAGCGGCCATACCAGAACAGGTCTTCGACGACACGCGATGACAGCCGCGTGTCGCCGCGGATCAGGTCGGCGCTGGTGATCGGTCGATGCGGCACCGGCGTCGACAGCGGCCCGGCCACGCCTCGCACCCAGGTATCCTTGCTGGCGCCACCGCGCTGCATGGCGATCACGCGCGCGTCGGGCCCTGTGGCGACGCGTGTCAGCGCGCCCGGCATGACGACATAACCGGTCGGCGTGGCGCAGGCAAACACCCGCAGCCCGACCGCCGACGCATCGAGCCCCGGCTCCTGGCCGGCGCTGCGCTCGCGCCAGACCGGCGCCTGCGAGACGCGCACCGTCTCCTGCGCAACGTAATTGTGCGGCTGGGCGCGCATCCTGGCCACCAGTGCAGCCGACGCGGCCGCATCCAGATCCTGGCCGAAGATCGGCGCCTGGCGCAGCTGCGGAAAAGCCGGCTTGATGATCAGGTTGCCAAGGTCGGCCACGACTTCCTCGAGCGCGGCCGGCTCGCCGCACCACCAGGTTGCCACCGATGGCATGCGCAGCGGTTCGCCCAGCAGGCGCCGGCACAGCGCCGGCAGGTAGCCCAGCAGCGCACCCGACTCGAGCAGGTTCGACCCCAGGCCGTTGGCGATGACCACGGTGCCGCGCCGCGCCGCTTCGGTGAGACCGGCCACGCCCAGCGCGGAATCGGGCCGCAGCTCCAGCGGATCGCAGAAGTCATCGTCGACGCGGCGCAGGATGACGTGCACCCGCTGCGGCCCGGACAACGTTTTCAGCCAGACCAGGCCATTGCGCACCGTCAGGTCGCCGCCTTCGACCAGCGGAAAACCGAGGTGGCGCGCCAGGTAGGTCTGCTCGTAATAGGTTTCGTTGAACGGCCCCGGCGTCAGCAGGACGATCAGCGGTGGCGCGTCGCTGCCGGCGCCGCCGCGCGGCGTGCCGACAGTGGCCGGCTCGGCCGTCACCGCCGCGCAGCGACGGCCCCAGTGCGTCAGGCTGTCGCGCAGCGTGTCGAAGAATCCGGCAATCGGCTGCACTTCCAGTTCGCGCAGCAGCTCGGGAAACGCGCGCGAGATCACGCTGCGGTTTTCCAGCGCATAACCGGCGCCCGAAGGCGCCTGGGTCCGGTCGGTGACGGCCCACCAGCGGCCGTCCGGCGAACGCGCCAGGTCCACCGCAATCATGTGCAGGGCGACATCGTCGCTTTGCCGGATGCCGTGGCAGGGACGCAGGAACCCCGCATGACCATGAATCAATGCCGGCGGCAGCAGACCCTCGGCCAGCATGAGCTGGTCGCCATAGACGTCACCCAGTATCCGGTTCAGGAGCGTTGCGCGCTGGCGCACCGCCTGCTCGATCTGCGACCATTCGTCGGCCGGCAGGATGAAGGGCAGGGCGTCGAGTTCCCAGGGCCGCTGCATGCCTTTCGGATCGGCGTAGATGTTGTAGGTGACGCCGTTCTCGTGCACCTGCCGTTCGACCGCCTCGACCCTCTGGTGCATCGCCTCCGGGCCTTCCTGCGCCAGCAGATCGAGCAGCGTGCGCCAGTGGGAACGGGCGCCGCCCGCGGCATCGAACATTTCGTCGAAACGCTTGCGGGCGGTGGGATAGCTGGCAACCAGGTGCGGAATCTCGGGGGTGGACATCGGTCGGACAGGTCAGTCGGGTTGCCAGCGCAGATCGAGCGTAAACGGAAAGGCCGGATTGAGCGCGGCGTCGACCGGTTTCATCGGGCCCGGTGTGTGGCCGTGCGGCACGAAGCGGGCAAAACGCCGCGCTTCCGCCTCGTTTGCATTGACCGGGAAGGTGTCGTAATTCCTGCCGCCCGGATGCACCACATGATACATGCAACCGCCAACGGCCCGGTCGCTCCAGGTATCGACCAGGTCGAAGCGCAGCGGCGCCTGCACGCCGATGCTCGGATGCAACCCGGACCAGGGCGCCCAAGCGCGAAAGCGCACGCCGGCGACATATTCGCCGGCAATGCCGGTCGGATGCAGCGGCAGGCGGCGGCCGTTGCAGGTCACCACGTGGCGGGCGTCGGTCAGGCCGCGCACGCGCAGCTGCATGCGCTCGACCGAGGAATCGACATAGCGCGCCGTGCCGCCGGCGCTGACTTCCTCGCCCAGCACGTTCCAGGGTTCGATCGCCTGGCGCAACTCAAGCTCGACGCCTTCGTAGGCAACCGTGCCGTAGCGCGGAAAGCGGAATTCGATGAAGGGATCGAACCAGCTCTGTTCGAAGGCATAACCGGCCGCACGCAGCTCCTGGACGACGTCGCGCATGTCGGCGGCCACGAAGTGCGGCATCATCCAGCGGTCGTGCAGCTGGGTGCCCCAGGCAATCAGCTTGCCGGTATAGGGCGTGCGCCAGAACCGTGCAACCAGTGCACGCAAGAGCAGCATCTGCACCAGACTCATGCGTGCATGCGGCGGCATCTCGAAGGCCCGGAACTCGACCAGTCCAAGCCGGCCGGTCGGCCCGTCCGGCGAATACAGCTTGTCGATCGAAAATTCCGAGCGATGCGTGTTGCCGGTCAGGTCGACCAACAGGTTGCGCAGCAGCCGGTCGACCAGCCAGGGCCGGCGGCTTTCTTCGGCCAGCGGCAGAGCGCGGTCCATCTGCTGGAAGGCAATCGCCAGTTCGTACAGGTTGTCGTCACGGGCTTCATCGACCCGCGGCGCCTGGCTGGTCGGCCCGATGAAGGTGCCGGAAAACAGGTACGACAGGGCCGGATGATTCTGCCAGTAGGTGATCAGGCTTTTGAGCAGGTCGGGGCGGCGCAGCATCGGGCTGTCGGCGGCGGTTGCGCCGCCCAGCGTTGCATGGTTGCCGCCGCCGGTGCCGGTGTGGCGGCCGTCGAGCATGAATTTTTCGGTTGCCAGCCGCGCCAGGCGGGCTTCTTCATACAGCGTCGTGATGTTGGCGGTGAGTTCCTTCCAGCTCGACGACGGATGGATGTTGACTTCGATCACGCCCGGGTCCGGTGTCACGCTCAAGAGTTTCACACGGGCGTCGCGCGGCGGCGGATAGCCCTCCAGCCACAGCCGCATGTTCAGTTGCGCGGCGGTGTCTTCGACTGCCGCCACCAGCGCCAGGTAGTCGCCGATGCGCTTCAAGGGCGGCATGAAGACATGCAGGCGTCCGGCCCGCGCTTCGAACGCCAGCGCCGTGTGGATCACTTCGCGCGGATCGGGACGCTCGGCCAGCGGCGCCGGCGCCGGGTCGGCGGCCGCCGCGGCTGCCTTGGCCGGGTCGGACAGCGCCACGACTGCGGCAAACGGATCGACGTCGAATTCCGGTTCGACATCTTCCGGCATCACCCACGGCAGGGTGTCGAGCGGCAGGCGCAGGCCCAGCGGCGAGTCGCCGCCGACCAGGTACAGGTGCTCGCGTTTCAGTGGCCACTTGCTGGTGCGCCAGCGCGGCGCAACCGCCGCGTCGATCGGCGCGCCGGCCAGAGCTTTGGCCGCAATCGCGACATCTTCCTCGGCTTCTTCGGCGCTCAGCGCCAGTGCCGGCTTGATCGGCAGGACATAGCCGACCACCTTGCCCAGGCCTTGCGCCAGCAGGCGTGCCAGGCGCTGGCGCTCCGGTGCCGACTTCAGGTCGGCTTTCAGCGGATCGAGGTTCGCCGGCAGCGCGTCTTCCAGCTGCGCGGCCTTCAGCACGTCTTCGTAGGCGGCAATGAGCGCCGCCGCCGGCAGGCCCAGATGGCCCGCCAGGCGACGTGCAAAGCGCAGCACGTCGGCCTCGGCATAGGCGTCGGTGCCGTCTTCGGCGGCAAACAGGTCCGGATTGCGCCAGATCGGCACGCCGTCGGTGCGCCAGCAGATATTCAAGGCCCAGCGCGGCAGCGGCTCGCCCGGATACCATTTGCCCTGGCCGTAATGCAGCATGCCGCCGGGCGCAAAATGTGTTTTCAGGCGGGCGCTCAGCTGGCCGGCCAGGGCGCGTTTGTTCTCGCCGTGGGCGGCCGTATTCCATTCGGCGCCTTCCATGTCGTCGATCGACACGAAGGTCGGCTCGCCGCCCTGCGTCAGGCGCACGTCGAGTTTCACCAGGTCCGCATCGACCTGGTCGCCGAGCCGGTCGATCGCGCGCCATTCGGCATCGCTGTAGGGCTTGGTCACGCGTGGATCTTCATGGATGCGGGTAATCGACATCTCATGCTTGAATTCGACGCCGGCCGGATCGGTAAAGCCGGAGATCGGCGCCGCCGACGACGGCGTTGCGGTGCATGCCAGCGGTATGTGGCCTTCACCGGCCAGCATGCCGGAAGTCGGGTCCAGGCCGATCCAGCCGGCGCCCGGCACATAGACTTCGACCCAGGCATGCAGATCGGTGAAGTCGACCGCCGTGCCGCTGGGCCCGTCGAGCGCCTTCACGTCTGCCACGAGCTGGATCAGGTAACCGGAGACGAAGCGCGTGGCCAGCCCCATCTGGCGCAGCATCTGGACCAGCAGCCAGGCCGTGTCGCGGCAGGAGCCGGAGCGTTTTTCAAGCGTGAACTCGGGCGCCTGCACGCCCGGCTCCATGCGCACCAGGTAGGCGATGTCCTGTTGCAGGCGCTGGTTGATCGCCACCAGGAAATCGGCGATGCCGATCGGCGCAGCCAGCAACGCGCTGCCGGCCGCGGCGATCCAGGCCGACTGCAGCGGCGCGGCGGGTTCGGCCTGCAGATAGGCGGCCAGTTCGTCGCGCAACTGCTGCGGATAGGCGAAGGGGAACTGCTCGGCATACTTTTCGACGAAAAAGTCGAATGGATTGATCACCGTCATGTCGGCAATCAGGTCGACGGTGAATTCAAGTTCGTCGGAGGGCTCCGGAAAGACGAAGCGGGCGATGTAATTGCCGTAGGGATCCTGCTGCCAGTTGATGAAATGCTGCTCCGGCGCGACCGTCAGGGAATACGCGAGGATCGGCGTACGCGCATGCGCCGCAGGGCGAAGCCGTACTTCATGCGGTGACAGATTGACGCGGCGGTCGTAGCGATAGCTGGTCTTGTGGTGAAGCGCGACACGAATCGCCATTGGAGGAAACCTTTCTACCCATAAAGTCGTTTGCCCGTTCCGGGCCGTTCAAGTGGTCGCTGCCAGACTGTCATCGACTTGTCGTCTAGCATGTTCTGTGCCTGTGCACCCGGTGCCGCGCGCGGTTCTCTTGCAATCAGGTCAACGATTACGCTGCAACGCCCGTGCGGCGGCAAGCCATTTCAAACCGGCACTCGGATTATGCATGATGTGTTCGCTATCGAACCATGCCGTTGCGGCTAGGCCGCCATAATCCTTGCGTGGCGCTCAAGCCGGACTGCCGCCTTAGCGGGCCGGAGGCAATTTCTTCGCGCCTGCTTCATGTGATCGTCCGCGCCGCAGGCGCCGGCGCATATCCGGCGTGTCTGCGGCCCGTATCCGGCCCGTATCCGGTCCGTATCCGGCGGTCTGGATATCCCGCAACGACATGCCGTCGAGGAAGCAAAATTCCGTTGCCGGTTGCAGCCGGTGGCTTGCGTCTTCGGCCCCTGGCTGGCATTTTTATTGCTCCCGAAATTGACGCCCGGTGCAGTTCATCAAATTCCAATTCATAGCGAGTAACCACATGGTACGTCTCAAATTTTCGATATCACTTTCATACCAGATCCTCGACGCTGCAAGCGACTTCATCTTCAACATCCAGGCGGCAAAAACACGTTGCCAGACCGTCGTCAATGAAAACCTGGCGATCAGCCAGCCGGTCACGCCGGAGTTCTATACCGATCCGGCGTATGGAACGCGTTACTTGCGGCTGCAGGCTGGAAACGGTCCGCTCACGGTGCAATACGATGGCACCGTCGACATCGCCCATGTCGAATCGCACCCCGATGCACTTGCCGAAATGCCGATTGCCGACTTGCCGATGGATGCGTTGAAATACATCTATCCGAGCCGCTACTGCCAGTCCGATCGTCTGCGCAAGTTCGCCACGACCGAATTCGGCAGGCTGCCGCAAGGTTACTGGCGCGTGCAGGCAATACAGGACTGGGTGCGCGGACGTACGGCGTTCACGTCCGGCAGCTCCAACGCCAGCACGTCGGCCATCGACACCCTGACGGAGCAGGCCGGCGTCTGCCGTGATTTTGCCCACCTCGCCATCACGCTTTGCCGCGCCGTCGGCATCCCCGCTCGCTACATCAGCGCCTATGCCTGGCGCCTGCAGCCGCCCGACTTCCACGCCGTGTTCGAGGCCTACCTGGCCGGGCCCGGTGGCGGCGCCTGGTACCTGTTCGACCCGACCCGGATGGCCGCGCTCGATGGCCTGGTGCGGATCGGCGCCGGGCGGGATGCCGCGGACGTCGCGTTCTGCTCGATCTTCGGCCAGGCGGAATCCCAGCCGCCAATGGTCTGGATCACCGGACCGCAACCGG